>JAYTTO010000461.1:0-6311 GCA_043744975.1 Betaproteobacteria bacterium
AGCTCTCGCTTTCACTCGGGACGCTCGCGGTGACCTTCGCGATCCTGATATTCAGCGAAATCACGCCCAAGGTGATCGGAGCCACCTACCCCGAACGCATCGCGCTGCCTGCGGCGTATGTCCTGACACCCCTGCTCAAACTGGTCTACCCGGTGGTCTGGTTCGTGAACCTGTTCGTGGCCGGCCTGCTGAAACTGTTGCGGCTCGAGACCGGCCAGAATGCCCAGACGCACAAGCTCACCCAGGAAGAACTGCGCACCCTGGTGCTGGAAGGTGGCAACTTCCTGCCGCAGAGGCACCAGAAAATGCTGCTCAACCTGTTCGACCTGGAATCGATCGCCGTCGAGGACATCATGGTGCCGCGCAGCCAGATCGACGCCATCGACATCGGATCCAGTGCCGAGGAACTGCGCCGGCAGGTGGGAACCTCGAACCACACCAGGATCCCGGTCTACCAGGACCGGATCGAGAACATCGTCGGCGTCCTGCATGTGCGCAAGTTCCTCAACATGGCCGAGGCCGACAACCTGACGCCGGAGCGGCTGCGCCAGATTACGCGCGAGCCCTATTTCGTGCCCCTGGGAACCTCGTTGCTGACTCAGCTCCAGAACTTCCAGGAAAACCATGATCGCATCGGCCTGGTGGTGGACGAATACGGCGAACTGATGGGGCTCGTCACCCTGGAGGACATCCTCGAGGAGATCGTCGGTGAGTTCACGACCCAGTCGCCGCTCGCGACCAGCGTCCGCTACCGGCGGCAGCCGGACGGGAGCATCATCGTCGATGGCGGCAGCCTGCTGCGTGATCTCAACCGAAAGCTCGGGACCCATTTTCCCATCGGCGGCCCGAAAACCCTCAATGGCCTGATCCTGGAGCATTTCGAGGACATTCCCGAGGCGGGGACCAGTATGAAGCTGGGCGACCAGCCGCTCGAGATCGTCCAGATCCACGACCGCGTAGTGCGATCCGTGCGTCTTCTGCCCCGGGATCCTACCTAGACATGACAACCCCCCCAGCCTGCCTCCGGTCGGCACCCCCCAATGGGGGGCCAGCGCGCTGCGCGAGCTGAGCTGGTGTCCGTGCCCAACCTTCCTTCGGCCCGGTTCGAGTCGATCGCCAACGCGCGCTGGCAAGAGCAGGCTTGGCGCGGACGCTGCCAGCGCCTGCCAGAACAGCCTGCGCCCGTGCGGGGGCTTTACAGCAAGCCCCGATGAGTGCACCATTTTTCTTTTATTTCAGTTTCTTAATGAGCATTTTTCAAGCTTTCTCAAAGCTCGATCGAAGCGGTGATCGAGAGTCGGTGAAACCGGCCGGCCGCTGAACGCGCTGGAGCCGACACCAAGGGCAGCTTCCGAAGGGACAACATGGCAAGCGCAACCGCGACAGCAGCCCGCAAGACCGAGGTCAAGGAGTTCGCCTACCTGTGGGAAGGGCGCGACAAGACCGGCAAGATCATCAAGGGCGAACTGCGCTCGACCGGCGAGGCCATGGTCAAGTCGACCCTGCGCCGCCAGGGCATCCAGGTGGTCAAGGTCAAGAAGCGCCGCTCGGGCAGCGGCGGCAGGGTCACCGACAAGGACATCACGCTCTTCACGCGGCAGTTGGCCACGATGATGAAGGCGGGTGTGCCCCTGCTGCAGTCGTTCGACATCGTGGGCAAGGGTCACGCCAATCCGGCGGTCTCGAAGCTGCTGATGGACATCAAGATGGAAGTGGAGACCGGCAACAGCCTGACCAACGCCTTCCGCAAATACCCGCTCTACTTCGATGCGCTGTTCTGCAACCTGGTCGCCGCGGGTGAACAGGCCGGCATCCTCGACAGCCTGCTCGACCGTCTTGCGACCTACAAAGAAAAGATCGTCGCGATCAAGGGCAAGATCAAGTCGGCGCTGTTCTACCCGATCTCGATCATCGTCGTGGCCTTCATCATCACTGCGGTGATCATGATCTTCGTGATCCCGGCGTTCAAGGATCTGTTCGCGAACTTCGGTGCCGATCTGCCGGCGCCGACCTTGTTCGTGATGGCGATATCTGACTTCTTCGTGCACTACTGGTACCTGATCTTCGGTGGCATCTTCGGCGGCTTCTGGTTCTTCTTCTACAGCTGGAAGCGGTCGAAGAAGATGCAGATGGTGATGGACCGCCTGTTCCTGCGCGTGCCGATCTTCGGCGGCGTCATCCGCAAGGCCACGATCGCCCGCTGGACACGGACTCTGTCGACCATGTTCGCCGCCGGCGTCCCGCTGGTCGAGGCGCTCGATTCGGTCGGCGGCGCCTCCGGCAATTACGTCTACGTCGAGGCGACCAAGAAGATCCAGACCGAGGTGTCGAGCGGCACCAGCCTGACGGTCGCCATGCAGAACTCGGAGGTGTTTCCGAACATGGTGATCCAGATGGTGTCGATCGGCGAGGAGTCGGGATCGCTCGACGGCATGCTGGGCAAGGTTGCCGATTTCTACGAAGCCGAGGTCGATGATGCGGTCGAGGCGCTGTCGAGCCTCATGGAGCCGATGATCATGGTGGTCCTCGGCACCCTGATCGGCGGCATGGTGATCGCGATGTACCTGCCGATCTTCAAGATGGGCCAGGCGATCTGACCGCGATGCGGCAGCAACCCGGGCGCGGGTCGGCGGGCTCCAGCGGGAGCCCGCACCACGTTGGCGGCGCTGGCGCATCGACCATCGACCGGGACCGCCTGCGCGGCGCTGGCGCCGGTGGACAGGGCCTTGGTCCGGCATACGCATGACCGGCCTCGTCGATACCCTCCGGGCTTCGCTGCCGGTACTGATCGTCTGCTGTGTCCTGCTCGGCCTGCTGGTCGGCAGTTTCCTCAATGTGGTGATCCACCGGCTGCCCGCGATGATGCAGCGCGAGTGGGAGGCCCAGTGCGCCGAGCTCCGTGCCGAGCCGGCGCCGACGCCGGAGCGGTACAACATCGTGGTGCCACGGTCGCGCTGCCCGAAGTGCGGACACGGCATCACGGCGGTCGAGAACCTGCCGGTGGTGAGCTGGCTCGTGCTGCGCGGGTGTTGCAGCGCTTGCGGTGCCCGGATCTCGGCGCGTTACCCCCTGGTTGAGGCGCTGACCGGGGCGCTGTCGGGCTACCTCGCATGGCATTTCGGTTTCGGACTGCCGCTGCTGGGCGCCCTGCTGTTCTGCTGGGCGGTTATCGCGCTCACCTTCATCGATCTCGACACCACGCTGCTGCCGGATGACATCACGCTGCCGCTGCTATGGCTCGGATTGCTGCTCGGCCTGGGCAACGTGTTCGTGCCTCTGCGCGATGCGGTCATCGGCGCCGTGGCCGGATACCTCGCCTTGTGGTCGGTCTACTGGGGCTTCAAGCTGCTCACCGGCAAGGAGGGGATGGGCTACGGCGATTTCAAGCTGCTGGCGGCGATCGGCGCCTTCGTCGGCTGGTCGGTGCTGCCGCTGGTGATCCTGCTGTCGGCGACCGTCGGCGCGGTCATGGGAATCGGCCTGATCGTGTTTGCCCGGCACGGCCGATCGGTGCCGATCCCGTTCGGTCCGTACCTGGCAATCGCCGGCGTCATCGCGCTCCTGTGGGGCAGCGCCATCACCCGCACCTGGCTGCAGGCGATCTGATGCCACGCCCGCGTTCGCACGAGCCGCGGGCCGCCCTCCGGGGGCAGGCGCACCCGGGCTTGGGCGGCGCGAGCCGATGACCTACGTCGTCGGCCTGACGGGGGGCATCGGGGCCGGCAAGACGGCGGTAGCGGATCGCTTCGCGGGGGTCGGCGTCGATATCATCGATACCGATGTCATCGCACACGCCCTGACTGCGCCCGGGGGCATTGCCATGGACGACATTCGCAAGCGCTTCGGCGACCCGTTCGTCGCTGCCGACGGCAGCCTGGAGCGCGACCGCATGCGGGATCTGGTGTTCTCCGATCCCGACTCGCGGCTCGCACTCCAGGAGATCCTGCATCCCCGCATCCGGGCACAGGTCGAGGCACGGGTGGAAGGCTCGACCGCCGCCTATGCAATGGTGGTGGTGCCGCTGCTCGTCGAAAGCAGGAGCTATCGCAATCGCGGCTGGCGCATCGCGGTGGTCGACTGCCGCGAGCAGACGCAGATCGCCCGGGTCATGGCGCGCAGCCGCATGACCCGCCAGGAGGTGCTGCGGATCATGGCAAGCCAGGTATCGCGAGCCGAGCGGCTCGAGACTGCCGACGACGTGATCGACAACGACGGTCCTGTCGAGCGACTCGCCGCCCAGATAGACCGGCTGCACGCGACCTATCTCGGGGGCGCAGCTGCATCCTGATCCCGGTGAGGCCCGGCCGGCGCGCTCGCGAGCCGATGGCGTCCACCACCCGGCGGTGCGACAACCGGCGCCGGGCAGGCACACGACTTCCGTCCTGCAGCAGGTGGCTGTTGGCGCGTTTGCTTCAGCCTTCGGTTTGACCGATACTGCGGCGCAATTCTCGAACCCCGGGTCCGCGCCGTGATCAGCTACGAGTTTCCGCTGAACGAACGTGTCAGGACGCTGCTTCGTCTCGAGGATCTCTACCAGAAGGTCGAATACTTCGCCGCCAGGCAGGATGCACAGGAGCATCACGCGGCGATCGTCACCCTGTTCGAGATTCTCGACGCCGCCGGACGGGCCGATCTCAAGTCCGAGCTGATGCAAGAACTCGAGCGGCAGCGGCACAATCTCGAGGCACTGCGGGGCAACCCTGCGATTGCACCGGACGCGCTGGACTCGGTGCTGGGCGAGATCGACCGTGCGGTCGCGAGTCTGTTCCAGGCATCCGGCAAGACCGGCCAGGAACTGCGCGAGAACGAATGGCTCATGAGCATCCGCCAGCGGATCGGCATTCCCGGCGGGGTCTGCGAGTTCGATCTTCCCTCTTACCACTATTGGCTCAACCAGGGCGCCGCCGTGCGCCGGGCCGATCTCGGGCGCTGGCTCGAGCCATTCTTGCCGTTGAAGGACGGCATCCGCATCGTCCTCAACCTGCTGCGAGAGAGCGGCAAGACCAGCGAGGTCAAGGCACCCCAGGGCGTCTTCCAGCAGATGATGGGCGGGCGGCTGGCCCAGATGCTGAAGGTGTCGCTCCCATGCAGCTATCCCTGCGTGCCCGAGGTCAGCGCCAACAAGTACGCCATCAACATCCGGTTCACCCAGGCGAGCGGCGGCGATCGCGGCAAGACCCTCGAGGCCGACGTCGCCTTCACCCTGACCTTCTGCAACCTCTGACCACCTGTGACCAATCCATCGCCGCGGCCGCGACTGGTCGCCTGCCCGAAGTGCGGCCGGACCGCTCAGTGGTCGACCGAGAACCGCTGGCGTCCGTTCTGCTCCGAACGCTGCAAGCTCACCGATCTCGGCGCCTGGGCCACCGAGGCCTACCGGATCCCGGTCGAAGCGGGCGACGAATCCGAAACACCGCCCGAGGCGGAGTAGGTGGCGGTTTCGGCCCAGGCACTGCGGATGGCGGCAACGCCGTGCGCACCCGACACGCGCGCCTGACCCAGATCCGCGAGCGCCATCCCGCCGATCGCGTAGGCGGGCATCGGCAATCCGTCCGCCAGTTGCCGGAAGCCATCCCAGCCGATGCCGGGTCGACCGGGATGGGTCGGGGTCGCCGCCACCGGACCAATCACCACATAGTCGAGCTCCAGGTCACAGGCCCGCTCGATCTCCGCGGCGCGATGGCAGGACGCGCCGACCCATTCGACCGCCGGGCGTCGACCGGTCTCGCGCAGAATGCCGGCCGGGAGGTGCACACCGTCCGCCCCGATCGACGCCGCCAGACTCACCGGGCCGTTGAGCACGACGGTCGCGCCCTGGCGATGGGCGCGGGTCACGACGTCGGTGCCGAACGCCTGCAGCGTGTCGCGATCCATGTCGTGCTCGCGCAGTTGCACCAGGCGCAGTCCGCGGCCCAGCGCGGCGTCGAGCTGCCGCAGGAATGCAGCCGGCCCGACCCGCGATGCCTGGGTCACGCCCATGACCAGAGGCAGGCCGAGCGCCTTCAGGATCGGACCGTTCGCGGGAAGCACGGGGCCGACCGTCAACGCCGGCAGCCGCTGCCATTCGAACCGCTGGCGCTCGCGGCCGACCGGTTCGCCGTGCCAGCCGGTGACGCGGAAGAAATGCAACCGCACCCGGCCATGCTCGTAGACATGCGTCCGCGTGATCCAGGGCCACGCCTCGGTCAACTCGATGCCGAGTTCCTCGTGCAGTTCGCGGGCCAGCGCGGACCGGCCATCCTCGCCGGCTTCGATCTTGCCGCCGGGAAACTCCCACCAGCCGGCGTACACCTTTCCCTCTGGTCGCTGGG
>JAYTTO010000462.1:0-5284 GCA_043744975.1 Betaproteobacteria bacterium
ATCGCTCATGTGCAGTTCCCGACGAAGCATGAGATTCCAGCTCGCTGCCTCGGTGGTACCGAGAGCGGGATATTTCAACATCTTCTGCGAGATGCTGACGTCGATTGCGGACTTGAACTCCATCACAGCGTGCGCGTCTGGCGAGAACTTGCGAATCAGTTCAATGTCCAGCCACAGGGCGTCTTGATCCGGAAACTGCGCCAGCTCCTCCACGTCGTGCCGCATGAACGCAACCGGGAACCGCGTCGTGCCCAATGCGCCCGTGCGCGTCGGCGCCAACAGGTCATCAGGCGGCGCGCTGGCGTTGCTCTCGCCATCGACTTGCAGGCGCGGCGTGGAGGTCTTCTCGAACGTGAGCACGATGAACTTGAAACTGCGATGCACGCCTTCAAAAATCTCCTTCCGGTTCTCGAAGCAAAACAGCCCCTGGATGCGCGTGTGGTCGAACAGCAGGTCGCGCAGGCCTTTGGCGCCGAGGTCGGTGTAGATGCCGCTGGGGATGACGATGCCGCAGTGTCCACCGGGGCGCAGCAGTTCGAAGCAGCGTTCGAGGAACAGCTTGTAGAGGTTGAGGTCGGAACCGACCTTCCGCCCGCCCACCGTCGCGAACTGATGGCTGTATTCGGGCGCCAGGCGGAAGTAGTGGTTCATGTGCGGGAACCGGCTTTCGTAGGCCAGCCAGGCGTCGCGCACCGTCTTGTCTTTCAGCAGCCCGGCCTGTTCCTTCTCGAACTCCTTGATCGTCATCTTGTTCTTGCTGACGACGTCGGAGTGGTTGGCGAAGAACTCCTTGGCCTGTGGTTTGAACACTTCCCATGGCGGGTTGGCGAGAACGATGTCGAACCCGCCGCGCTTTTGCACGATGTCGTCGAACAGATAGCCCCAGTGAAACGGCGTCTGGGCGTCGATATCGCCGCGTTCGATACGACGTTTTCTCGGTTTTCCCAAAGCTTTGGTCGCTGTATTCCACTGCGCCTCTTCATAGCGGACGCCAAGGTTCTCGAACTGATCGCGCAGCAGCTCGTTCAGAATACCGGTGGCAGACTGCATGTCGGCGTCAATATCATCGCGCAGCGCGCGCAGACTGACCTGTTTCCCCAACCGTTCCGCGCTGTGCCGGTAGGTTTCGAGCTTGCGATTTTTCTCCACCAGCAACTGGCGCAACGGCGTCTTGAACAAGTCGTGCTGCCGGTTGTTGAATTCCTGCTCATCGACGCAAACGAACCCCACCAGCGAGTTGCCCGCCAGGATATTGAAATCGATGTTCGGTAGCGGTTCCATATCTTTGACCTCTCGTACCGAGGACACCATGGCAAGGAACAGGCGCAGCTTCGCGATCTCGGTTGCCTGCTCCATGATGTCCACGCCATAGAGGTTGTCGGTAACGATCCGTCGCTTGATGTAGTAGCCCACGCTCGGATGCTCGTCCTGTATACGGCGCAACCAGGTTTTCAGAGCTGAGCTTGCGTCGAGGTCCGCACGCGCGACCACCGCGTAGTAGACGTTGATCAGGCATTTGAGCGCCGCGACCAGAAACGCACCCGAACCAACGGCCGGGTCGAGTACGGTAATCGACGGCAGCACTTCGTTGACCAGTTTGAGTGCGGTGTGCGGGTCCATCCGCGCGAGCAAGTCGGAGACCGTATCGAAGCGGATCTCGGGCAGACCCAGCTCAGGCAGTGCGGGGGCGTTTATCCGCGCCAGGATCAACTGATGGATGCTGCGCTCGGCCAGGTAACCGGTGATCTCGGGCCGGGTGTAGTAGGTGCCGAACGCTTTCTGGTTGATGTATTTTTCGAAGATGTAGCCGAGCACATCGGGATTGATTTCGTCGGCATCGCCGCCCGGGGTGTCGTCCAGATGCCAACTAAAGGCGGCGAAGACATCGAACACGCCCTGGAAGGCGGCGTCCGGAATGCGCAACGTGATTCCCAGGCGAGGCTGATGGTTGGCGTCCAGTTCCAGGCGGTGGTGCAGAAACAGACCGCCGTTGAGATACGGCACAACGCCGGTGAGTTGGTGCACCTCGGGCGAACGGTCGGATTCGGGCTGGGCAAAGGCTTCGAAGAACAGCGTAGTGAGAAACTCGCCGAAGAAGCGGTTCGTGCCGCGCCGGCGGGATTCGGCCAGCTTGGTCGCCAAGTAGTTGGTATCGCCGTTGTCGATGAAGAGCTTCTTTTGCAAGAACCAGACAAACATGAGACGGTTGAGGATGACCGAGGCGTACCAGCGTCGATCGCGTTCGTCGTCGATGCCTTCGATCTGGTCCAGCAACCGGGCGTGCTGCTCGGAGTAGCGCGCGAAGAAGCGCTTGGTGGTGGTTTCGACGTCGAGGGCGCTCTCGATGCGGCGGGCGGCTTCGAGCACCGGCATGCGTCCGGCCGCATCCGGTTCGGACAGTTCCACCACCATGGCTTTGAGCTTCGACGCGAACCGGTCGACCGGCTGGCCGCGAAAGTAGGTGTGGCGGCGCGGGATATGTTTCGGTTTTCCCGTTGCTTCGTCTTGGCCTCGCTTCACCCAGTACCACTGGCTTTGCGACGCGTGTTCCTGACGCTCGGTGAAGATGAGGATATTTTCGGCGTGACTCTGTGCGAGGTGCTTCCAGATGGCGAGGCGAGTGGTCTCGTCCGGCCAGCCCTCCGCCGCGACTACCTGCAGCACCGCAACACCGCCCAGTTCGGCGATCATCCGGTACCAAAAGGTGTGTTTTCCGGACGCATCGTCCTGCCAGGCACGCATGGATCGGGTTGCCTGGTTCCATCCGAGCACATCGACAAACAGCCGCGGAAAATCCAGGACCGACAGGTGCTTCTCAAAGGCGGTCAGGTCGAGTTTTGCCATCGGGTCAGTCGGCGATCAAGCCCATGGAGCACACAACACGTGGCTCGCGCAGCGCGGCGGCGTCTTCGGCGTAGGTGAGCCGCCCTTCCTCGCGTAGTGACTTTACGGCCTGGGTGAGTTCCTCGTCGTTCAGGCCGCCTCGCATGAGCCGGTTGAGAAGGTCCGCCGATGTGTCGAGCAAGGGGCGCAGGTAGATGTCGTCGAGCGCGCGCTCCAGCTCTTCGTCCCGGAACAGCGTGTTCATCTGCTCCATGGCGTAGCGCTTGAGCCGTTCGTATGTGCGTCGGCGCGGGCTCGATGGACGTCCCAAACCGCCTCCGATCGACTGGTTGTGCACGGCGGTGAATTGCAACGCTTGCGCGACTTCGTCCTTGCCCGTAGGGATGCCTGGCGTGATCTGCTCCCGCAGGTGTGCCGCGAACCGGGCCTCGAGACGGACGGCAGCGCCCTGGTCCAGTCCTTCGGGGCCTGACCCGGCGCGATAGAGGTCCCGGATCTCGTCCTGAGGTGGCCGCTGCATGGCGACCAGGACGCGGCAGACCTGACCGTCTGCCGCGGACCAGGGTTGCACCAGATCGTCTACCGCTTGCCAACCGCGAAGGTTCAGATACCCGACGCAGAAGTCCGCCCGCGTCGATACTGCCATTGTGGCCCGCAATGCGCCGAGCAGATCCTGCTCGATGTTGTCGAAGATCCTCGCCATCCGTTCCCCCGGTACCGGCGCTATTGTGCCTGTTGGAGGAACCCCGAACGCATTCCTGGCTCGGCTGTCGGGAATCAGTTGTGCTTGGGCGCCGTGGATGACACCGTCGCGAGGAACCCCACCAGCAACCCGCTCACCGCCTCTGCCTGCTCCTGCTGCACCCAGTGCCCGGCGCCATCGATCAGATGGCAGCCGACCATCCGCGAGCAGGCGTGCGACTGCATGCGCTCGAAATCACCCGGCTTCTGGTAGGTGCCCCAGTCGCTGGTGCCGGCGATGAACATCGACGGCACGTCGATGGTCCGGCCGGAGAAGAGGCGCAGTTCGGCCGTGTGCAGCGGGCTGGTCATACAGCGGTACCACTGCAGGCCGCCCTGGAAGCCGGTGCGGCCGTATTCGGCGCTGTAGACCGCCAGCTCGCTGTCCGGCAGCCACCGGCACGCAGCGATCGCGGCGGTGGACGGCATCTCGGGAGCGACCGTCTGCGCCATGTTCCGGTCGCGGTCCATGATGTAGTAGCCGGGCAGCAGGGCGAGCTGATCGGCCGTCCAGCCCGCCAGCGGATGCGGGCGGTTCTGTGTGCAGTCGGCGCTCTTGACGTGATAGTAGGCGCGCAGGAAGGCATGCAGCCCCTGCGGGCACTGGAGCATGTCGGCGTCAGCCTCGCGGGTCGAGTAGTACCACTGGTAATGCTTGCGGGGGCGGTGCAGCGCCGCCAGCCCGGCGTGGATGTCGGGCACGGCGGGCGCGGGCGCAGCGGCATCGGCGGCGGTGGCGAACGGAAACGCCGGTGGTCCGGCAAACGGTGCGCTCATCAGCACCACCGAGCGGAACACGTCCGGGCGGGTCAGCGCACACCAGGCGGCCACCGGCGATCCGAAGTCGTGGCCCACGACCGCCACCGACCGGTAGCCGAGCGCCGCGACCAGGCCCAAGGCATCGCGCACCAGGTTGAGCATGCGGAACGGCACCAGATCGCCGTCGTAGGCGGTGTCGCATCCCGAGGTGCCGCCGTAGCCGCGCTGATCCGGGGCGACCACGTGATAGCCGGCCGCCGCAAGCGGCAGCATCACCTTGCGCCAGCTATAGGCCAGCTCCGGAAAACCGTGCAGCAACAGCACGCACGGGCGTCCGTCGGTTTCGAAGCCGGCTTCGAGCACGCGCATCGCCAGCCCGTTGTTGTTGTCGACGATACGCGTGCGGATCCCGTCCGGTAACGGCATGGAGTCAGGAGTCAATCTTCCAGTCCTTTGTACTCGATGGTGACGATCTCGACCTGTGCGTCGCCGCCGGGGGTGTGCACCGTTACCATGTCGCCCTCGCGGGCCTTCATGAGCTGGCGCGCCAGCGGCGAGATCCAACTGATCCGGCCGCGGCTCACGTCGGCCTCGTCGATGCCGACGATCGAATAGGTGCGCTCCTCGCCGCCAACGTGGCTGACGGTGACGGTGGCCCCGAAGAACACCTGGTCGGTCTGCTCCCGGGTCGCCGGGTCGATGACCTGCACGTTGTCGAGGCGCTTGCTGAGGAAACGGATGCGCCGGTCGATCTCGCGCAGCCGCCGCTTGCCGTAGATGTAGTCGGCGTTCTCGGAGCGGTCGCCGTTGGAGGCGGCCCACTGGATCACCTTGACCAGTTCCGGGCGTTCCTTGTTGAGGAGGGTGAGCGCCTCGTCCTTCATGTGCTGAAACCCCCCGGGCGTCATGTAGTTCTTGCTGCCGACCGGCAGCGCCGAGG
>JAYTTO010000463.1:0-3240 GCA_043744975.1 Betaproteobacteria bacterium
CGGCGGCGCAATTCGTCGAAGCGCTCGGTGTCGTGTCGCTGGCGAATTCCCTGTGCCGGCTGCGCGCCGCGCTCTCTCGCCAGTCGTGAGCTACGCCTATACGCTCGTTCTGATGGCGTTGGCGGCTGCGGCCGGGCTGATCGTCTGGCAGCGCCATCGGCTGCGCGAGTTGCGCGCGCAGGTCGAGGCATCCGCAGTCGAGTTGCAGCGCTTGCAGCAATCCTGCTCACTGCTCGCCCCTGCCGGCGTGGTCGAACGCCTGTTTTCCGACGGACCGGACAGCATCGCCGAGCACAAAGTGTTTACCGCCATGTTCACGGATCTGGTGGGCTACACGGCGCTAGCCGAGCGGCTCGATCCGGCGACGCTGGCCGGTGTGTTGAACGGCTACTTCCAGCTCGTCAGCGACAGCGTCGCTGAGCATCGTGGGCGCGTCGGCACTTTCCTTGGCGACGGCATTCTCATTTTTTTCGGCGCGCTGGAGCCGAATCCCTGGCAGTGCGACGACGCGGTAGAGGCGGCGCTCGGGATCCGAGCGGCGCTCGAAGTTCACAACGTCGAACTCGAGCGCACTGGATTGCCGCCCATCGCAGTCGGTATCGGCATCCACCGCGGACCGGGACTTGCCGGCCTCATCGGCAGCCGCGACCGGCGCGAGTACACGGTGATCGGCCCCACGTTGAACCTGGCCGCGCGCGTGCAGGCGCTCACGCGCGAGCAAGGCTGCGACGTCCTGCTCACCGAATCGGTTCGCGAGCAGCTCGATCCGCGCTTCAAGCTGGTGCCGATGCCGGCCCTTCCGGTCAAAGGAATCGCCGAACCGGTTGTTACCTACGCCGTGCTCGGTGGGAGGGGCGAAGGGTGAGGGGAGAGAGGACTACATCTTCGAGGCAGCGCGAACTACCCGGGTTACTTCATCAATCGCGGCAGCCACAGCACCAGTCCCGGAACGTAGGCGACCAGCAGGATCACCGCCATCCAGGCCGCGATAAACGGAGCCAGCATGCCGAGGGAGGCGTTGTAGCTGATACCCGCGATGCGGCTCGCGACCATGGCCAACACCCCGACCGGCGGCGTCACGGATCCGACTACCAGCAGCATGATGGTGACGATGCCGAAATGCACCGGGTCGTAGCCGAGATGGGCGATGAGCGGCCCCATGATCGGCACGACGATGATCAGTGCCGGCACCGGCTCGAGAAAGGTTCCCAGCAGGAAGAAGAAGGCGATCAGCACGAGCATCGCCAGCTTCGGATCGTTGGTGATCGACAGCATGAACTGCAGGGCGACCTGGCCAATGCCAGCGCGACTCAATACCCAACTGAACAGCGCCGCGCCACCGAGCGTGATCAGCGCACTCGCCGTTGTCTCCGCGGCGGAGGAGAAGTTGCGGTAGAGCGAGGCGAAACTGTGCCTGCGGCCAAACAGACCGAATAGTAAGGCATACAGCGCGGCGACCGCGCCGGCTTCGGTCGGTGTGAACACGCCGGACAGAATTCCGCCGATGATGATGGCCGGCATGATCAGCGCGGGCAAGGCACGGCCGGTGGCCGATACCGCTTCGGCGCCGGAGGCGCGTGGCGACGGACGGGCGCCGGCGCGTGGTGCCTGGAACCAGGTGAGGATCATCATCGCTATCCCGGCCAGTACACCGGGAATGACGCCACCCAGGAACAGCGCGCCGATCGATACACCGGTGACCGAGCCGTAGATCACCGCGATGATGCTGGGCGGAATGATCGGCGCCATCATCGCTGCACAGGCGGTTACGGCGACCGCGAAGGCCGGCTTGTAACCCTCGCGTTTCATTGCCGGAATCATCATCGAGCCGATCGCCGCGAGGTCGGCCAGCGCCGAGCCGGAGATCGCGCCCATGAACATGTTGGTCAATATGTTGGCCTGGGCGAGGCCGCCGCGCAGATGGCCGACCAACGCGCGCGACATGCCCACCAGGCGCTCGGTGATGCCGGCGACGCTCATCAATTCGCCGGCCAGGATGAACAGGGGCACTGCTAGCAGCGAGAAGCTGTCGAGCGCATCGTAGAACTGCTGTGCGAGAATAAGGACGGGGAGTTGACCGTCGACCAGGATAGTCAGGATCGCGGCCAGGCCCATGCAATAGGCGATGGGCATGCCCAGCACCATGAAAACGAAGAACAGCACCAGCATCAAGCCGATGCTCACAGCGTGTGGTCCGTCAGTGCGTCGGCGCCGGGGATATCGCGGTTCCAGGTCAGGATCATCAACAGCGATTCGAGTGCCGCGCCGACCGGGATGGCCAGATAGACGGTCCATTTCGGCACGTCGAGCACCGGTGACTGCTGCATCCAGGTGCGGTCGACGAACTGGATGCCGGCCCACAGCAGCGTGAGCATGAAGGCGAGCGTCAGAACGTTGGCCGCCCAGACGACGACGCGCCGCCCGCGCGGTGGCAGCATCAATTCGAGTACCTCGACGCGGATGTGGCCGCGGGATGCCGCCACCAGCGCCGAGCTGAGCATGACGCCCCAGAGCATTGCGCCGCGAACCAGTTCCTCGGCCCAGAACAGGGATTCGTTCAGCACATAACGGAAGAACACCTGCAACAGCACGAGCACGAAATAGCCGGCGAGAAGCGCAACGGACACCGCCTTAAGCGACGCGCGAAGACGGCCGAGGAAGGGCTCCGCCGAGCGAGCGGACAGGAAATTCATTCGCCTTATGGCCGGCTCAGGCCTTACCGGCGGCCTGCACGGCTTCGACCAGCGCTTTGCCCTTCGCTCCCGCCCTGGCAATGAAGTTATTGATGACGGGCCCCATCTTCGAGCGGAAGCTGGCTATGTCCGGATTCGGATTTGCCTTGATCAGTTTGGAGAGATCGTTCCAGGCGTTCTGCTGCGCCTTGAGGTTCGCTTCCCACATGTCTTTCTGCACGGCTTCGACGGCCGCGTCGCGAATCACCGTCTGCACGTTCGGCGGCAGCGACGCCATCTTCCTGGCGCTCGCCATCATCGACACTTCGGTGAAGATGTGGTGCGTGCGGGTGACGAAGCCGGCAACTTCGTAGTTCCTGCTGGACATGATGTAGTCGGCCGGCCCCTCGAACGCATCCACCACACCGGTCTGCAGCGCGGTGTAGATTTCCCCCGCCGGAATCGGCGTCGGATTGGCGCCGAGCGCCTTTGCCATTTCGACCCAGGTCGGAATCTCGGGTACGCGCAGGCGCAGGCCGCGAACGTCGTCGGCTGTCTGGATCGGCTT
>JAYTTO010000464.1:0-4360 GCA_043744975.1 Betaproteobacteria bacterium
CCGCAGGCGCGTCGGCCGCGCCGCCACCAGCGCCAGTTCTGCCAGGGTCTTGCCGAGGAACCGGACGTGATCGCGCACCATCCTGGCGGTGTGCACGGCGGTATGGCCCAGATGCACCAGGGTTCCGGGCTTCGGCCGGGCGACCACGCCGCGCACGGCGTCGAGGTGGGGGCGCACCAGTTCGACGATGTCGCTGCACGTCTTGCTGAAATTGCGCAGCGTCGGCGCGGCAGCCGCGGCAGCCTTGGCCTCGAGCAGCAGCAGCAGCGCCAGCGCCCCGGCGGAATCGAGACCGGTCAGACCGCTGCCATCGATCGCCGAAACCGGCGCCTTGGGGATGCCCGCTGCCGCCAGCGCCTGGTCGATTGCCGGCAGCGTATGCAGGCGCCATTCGCCGCTCGCATGCAGCACGCGGCCGGCCGGGGCCGGCTCGACGCGGAACCACACAGTCGCGCCATCGGGCGTCATCGCGTGCCGGCCCGGCCCGTCAGCGAGGTGTTTCGAACGAGGCACAATCGGGGGGCCATCATGGGTTCGGCGGATCGGGATGCCGGCCAAAGGCAGGAAGGTATCGAATCGGCGCCGGTTGATCCAGTGTCGCCGCCGTTCAGTGGCTGATCCCGACCCCCCGCTCCCGCAGGAATTCCCCGAGCACGGCACCGGTGTGCGAGTCCGGGTGCGACCGCACGATCGCGTCCGGCGAGCCCTGCGCCACAATGTGGCCGCCGCGGTCGCCGCCTTCCGGCCCAAGGTCCACGATCCAGTCGGCCTCGGCCCAGACGTCGAGATTGTGTTCGATCACCACCACGGTGTTGCCGGCGTCGACCAGCCGGTGCAGCACCCGGATCAGCTTCTCGACATCGGCCATGTGCAGGCCGACGGTTGGCTCGTCGAGGACGTAGAGGGTGTGCTGACGCGCACCGGCGCGACCCGGACGTGCGCCGGCGTCGCTCATGTCGGCGCGCACTTTCGACAACTCGGTGACGAGCTTGATGCGCTGCGCCTCGCCGCCCGACAGCGTCGGGCTCTGCTGGCCGAGCGTGAGGTAGCCCAGGCCGACTTCCTGCAATAGCCGCAAGGCGTGATGGATCGCCCCGTGTGCGGAGAAGTACTCCACCGCATCGTCGACGCTCATCATCAGCACCTCGCCGATCGACTTGCCCTTGAACGGCACCGCCAGGGTTTCCGGATTGAAGCGCTGGCCGCGGCAGACGTCGCACATGATCTTCACGTCCGGCAGAAAACTCATCTCGATGCGCTTCATGCCCTGGCCTTCGCACGCCTGGCAGCGGCCGCCGGCGGTGTTGAACGAGAAGCGCCCGGCCTGGTAGCCGCGCATGCGCGCCTCGCTGGTCGAGGCGAACAGCCGGCGGATCGCGTCCCAGAACCCGACGTAGGTGGCCGGGCAGGAGCGCGGCGTCTTGCCGATCGGGGTCTGGTCGACCTCCAGCACGCGTCCGACCTGCTCCGCGCCGCGGATCTCGTCGCAGCCGAGGAACGACTTGCCCGGCCCGCGGTGCTTGCGCTCCTCGGCGACGATGTGAACCAGATTGGCATGGAGCACGTCGCGCGCGAGGGTCGACTTGCCCGACCCCGACACGCCGGTGACGACCACCAGCCGCCCGAGCGGAATGCGCGCGTCGATGCGTTTGAGGTTGTGCAGGTGCGCGCCGATCACCTCGATCTGCGGCGTGGTTTTGTCGACCGCGCGCCGTGGCGACACCGGATGCCGCAGTGGGTTGGCGAGGAACCGGCCGGTGACCGAAGCGGGCGTCGCCATCAGTTCCGCGGCGGTGCCGGAGGCCACGATCTCGCCACCTCGGGTGCCGGCGCCGGGGCCGAGGTCGACCACGTGGTCGGCACGCCGGATCGTGTCTTCGTCATGTTCGACCACCACCAGGGTGTTGCCCTTGGCTTCGAGCTTCGCCAGCGTGTCGAGCAGCACGCGGTTGTCGCGCGGATGCAAGCCGATGGTTGGCTCGTCGAGCACATAGCACACACCCCGCAGGTTGGACCCGAGCTGCGACGCGAGCCGGATGCGCTGCGCCTCGCCGCCCGACAGCGTCGGCGCCGAACGATCGAGCGCGAGATAGCCCAGGCCGACGTCGCGCAGAAATGCGAGGCGCGAACCGAGTTCGCTCACGATATCGCGCGCGATCTCCAGTTCGCGTCCCGCGAGCACCAGGTCGCCGATCGCGTGCTCGATGTCGCCCACCGAGAGCGCCGTGTAGTCGGCGATCGAGCGCTCGCGGAACCGCACGTTGCGCGCGATGGCGTTCAAGCGCTGGCCGTGGCAGGTGCCGCAGGGCACCGCCTCGCCTTCGAACCAGTCGTTCCAGCAGACTTCCTCGCCGGTCTGCTCGTCGTCGAAGCCGGCGAGTTCGAGCCCGGTGCCGAAACAGCTCTCGCACCAGCCGTGCTTCGAGTTGAACGAGAACATGCGCGGATCGAGTTCCGGATAGCTGGTGCCGCAGGTCGGGCAGGCGCGCCTGGTCGAGAACACGTGCAGGGCCGGCATCGCCGTGCCCGCCATTAATCCGTCCAGCGGGGTCAGCAGGTGCATCACGCCCTTGCCGGCGTCGAGGGCTGCATCGAGCGCGGCGCGCAGCGCCGGTTCGGTTTCGGGCGTGATGTGCAGGTCCGCGACCGGCAGTTCGATGGTGTGCTCACGGAAGCGATCAAGACGGGGCCATTTGGTGGTCGGGATGAACTCGCCGTCCACGCGCAGATAGGTGTAGCCCTTGCCCGAGGCCCACTTGGCGAGGTCGGTGTAGAACCCCTTGCGGGCGATCACCAGCGGCGCGAGCAGGCCGACGTGCCGGCCGCGGAAGTCGCGCAGGATGCGGGCGACGATACTGTCGGGGCTCTGCGGCCGGATCGGTGTGCCGTCGTTCGGGCAGTGCTGGGTGCCCAGCTTCATGAACAGCAGGCGCAGGAAGTGATACACCTCGGTCAGCGTCGCGACCGTGCTCTTGCGGCCGCCGCGGCTGGTGCGCTGCTCGATCGCCACGGTCGGCGGAATGCCGAAGATGGCATCGACGTCGGGCCGCGATGCCGGCTGGACGAACTGGCGCGCGTAGGCGTTGAGCGATTCGAGATATCGCCGCTGGCCTTCGTTGAACAGGATGTCGAACGCGAGCGTCGACTTGCCTGACCCCGACACACCGGTGATCACGGTGAAGCCCTTGCGCGGGATGTCGAGCGAGACGCCCTTGAGGTTGTGCTCGCGAGCATTGCGGATGCTGATCACCTTCGGCCCTGCGGCCCGCGCGCGATAGGCCATCGTCGCGGCTTCCTCGACCTGCAGACGGGCGGCAACCTCGGCTCGCACCGCTCCGGCTTCCGGGGTCTGCACGAGCGTCGCTTCGTAGTCGCGCAGTGCCTTGCCGGTGTGCGAGGTCGGGTGCGCCATGACCTCCGCCACGGTGCCGATGCACACGATCTCGCCGCCGGCGTCGCCGCCTTCGGGACCGAGGTCGATGATCCAGTCGCTGGCGGCGATGACATCGAGGTTGTGCTCGATGACGATGAGCGAGTGGCCGGCTTTCAACAGGCGACGGAGCGAGCGCAACAGTTTGGCGATGTCCTCGAAGTGCAAGCCGGTGGTGGGTTCGTCGAACAGGAACAGCGTGCGGCGCGCGGCACCCAGGTTGGCCTCGGCCAGATGGCCCGCGAGCTTGAGCCGCTGCGCCTCGCCGCCGGACAGGGTGGGCACCGGTTGCCCCAGGCGCAGATATTCGAGGCCGACATCGGCCAGTGGTTGCAGGCGGGCCAGCACCTCACGCTCGCTGGCGAAGAACTTCACGGCCTCGGCCACGGTGAGTTCGAGCGTTTGGGCGATGCTCAACCCCTGGACCGTGACTTCGAGGACTTCGGGGCGGTAGCGCTTGCCGTCGCAGTCTGGGCAGCGCAGGTAGACATCCGACAGGAACTGCATCTCGACATGCTCGAAGCCGTTGCCACCGCAGGTCGGGCAGCGGCCGTCGCCGGCGTTGAAGCTGAACGTGCCGGCCGTGTAGGCGCGCTGGCGGGCCATCGGCGCGGCGGCGTAGAGTTTGCGGATCGCGTCGAACGCGCCGACATAGCTGGCCGGATTCGAGCGCGTGGTCTTGCCGATCGGCGTCTGGTCGACGAACACGACTTCGGCGACATGCTTGTCACCGCTCAATGTGCGGAAGGCGCCCGGCGACTCCGTGGGCTTGCCCTTGGCCTTGAGCAGCGCCGGATGCAGCACGTCCTGGATCAGCGTCGACTTGCCCGACCCCGAGACGCCGGTGATGCACACCAGACGTTCGAGCGGGAACCGGACGTAGATGCTCTTGAGATTGTGCTCGGTGACGTCGAGCAGTTCGATCGCCGG
>JAYTTO010000465.1:0-4274 GCA_043744975.1 Betaproteobacteria bacterium
GCCGCGCTTCACCGAGATCCGCCGCATGGCCGGGCTCGCCGCCGACATGCTGCACAAGTCGCTCGACGCCTTTGCCCGCCTCGACCTGTCGACCTCGGCGGAGGTGGTGCGGCAGGACCAGCACGTGGACGAGGAATTCCGCTCCATCATTCGCCAGTTGATCACCTTCATGATGGAAGACCCGCGCACTATCAGCGCGTCGATCGAGATCTTGTTCATTGCCAAGGCGATCGAGCGCATCGGCGACCACTCGAAGAACATCTCCGAGTACGTGATCTACATGGTCAAGGGCAAGGACGTCCGCCATATCTCCGTCGAGGAAATCGAACGGGAAGTCATGGGCTAGCCATGAATCCCCCCAGCCTTCCTGCGGTCGGCACCCCCCACGGGGGGCCAGCGCGCTTGGGGCGGCCCGGCGCGCGCTGAGTCGCTTCGCTTCATGTTGGCACGACTTACCAGACGCGATGACATGCCGCCAGGCAGCGAATTTTCCCGGTCCTGATGGCTGACGCAGCACTCGCCACCCGCTCAGCGTCCGCCGCCGCCGCGTCGCTCGTCGCGGCGGTCGACCTGGGGTCGAACAGCTTCAGGCTGCAGGTGGCCCGGGTCGTCGATGACCAGATCTACCCGCTCGACAGCCTGCGCGAGCCGGTCCGGCTCGCGGCCGGGCTGTCGTCCGACAAGCGCCTCGACGAGGCCTCCCAGCAGCGGGCGCTGGACGCCTTGCATCGGTTCGGCGAGCGTCTGCGCGGCTTCCAGCCCGGCGCGGTGCGGGCAGTCGGCACCAACACGCTGCGGGTCGCGAAGAACGCGAAGGATTTTCTCGGCCGGGCGCAGGTGGCCCTCGGGTTTCCGATCGATGTCGTCGCCGGCAAGGAAGAGGCGCGGCTGATCTATCTGGGGGTATCGCACAGCTTGCCCCTGACCACCGAGAAGCGCCTCGTCGTCGACATCGGCGGCGGATCGACCGAGATCATCATCGGCAGCGGCTACCGGCCGCAGAAGCTCGAGAGCCTGTACATGGGCTGCGTCAGCTTCACCCTGCGCTACTTTGCCGACGGGCGCGTCACCAAGAACGCGCTCAAGCAGGCGGAGCTTGCGGCCCGCATCGAGTTGCAGACCATCGAGCGCGAGTTTTCCCGCGGCCACTGGAAGCAGGCGGTGGGGTCTTCCGGCACCGCCCGCGCCATCGGTGACCTGATCGCGGCCAACGGCTGGGGCGATGGCAACATCACGGCCGACGGCATGGAGAAGTTGCGCACCCTGCTGCTCAAGGTGGGCGACGTCGACCGGATCGTCATGCCGGGCATGCGGCAGGACCGGGCGCAGGTGCTGCCAGGCGGCATGGCGATCATGCTCGCCGTCTTCGAGGAACTCGGCGTGGAGCGGATGATCCTGGCCAACGGCGCGATGCGCCAGGGCATCCTCTACGACATGCTCGGGCGGTTCCATCATCAGGACATGCGCGACATCACGGTGCGCCAGTTCATGAAGCGCTACCACGTCGACCCGGTGCAGGGACAGCGCGTCGAGACGCTTGCACTGGAGTTCTACGGGGCGCTGGCGGGCCGCGACGACGAGCCCTCGCGCCATCTCATCTCATGGGCTGCGCGTCTGCACGAGATCGGGCTCATGGTCGCGCACTCCGGCTATCACAAGCATTCCGCCTACATCATTGGCAACGGCGACATGCCCGGCTTCTCGCGCATGGAGCAGTCGCACCTCGCGCTGCTGGTGCTGGCGCACCGCGGTACGCTGGAGAAGATCCGGGTACAGATCGGCGGCACGGCCGACTGGCCGATCATCATGTCGCTGCGCCTCGCGTGCCTGTTCCATCGCAGCCGCGGTCCGCTCGTGCTGCCCCCGATCCAGGCCGGTCTCCGCGACCGTGCCTTCGAAGTCGACCTGCCGGCCGACTGGCTGCGGCGCTATCCGCTCACCGCCGCCGCCCTGCGCAGCGAGATCCGCGAATGGCGTGCGATCGGTTTCGAGCTGTCGATCCCGTCCCTCGATGACGTCGAGGCGGGCTTCGACCCCGCCGCCGACTAGATAACGACCCCCCCAGCCTTCCTGCGGTCGGCACCCCCCAATGGGGGGCCAGCGCGCTTGGGAGCGGCCCGGCGCGCGCTTCAGATCAGATCCGGGTTGATCACCGCGCGCACCACAACCTGAGCCGACTCGCCGCGCACGCGGTGGGTGAGCCACCAGACGCCGCCCTTCTTCACGCTGAAATCCATCGATTCGCCGGCGAGCAGCAGCGCCGCGGTCTCTCCGAGGGTCGGCTGGTGACCGACGATCAGCGCCGCGGTCCGGGCGTCGGGCCAGCCCGCGGCGCCGAGCACCGCGGCCGGCGAGGCGCCCGGCGCGATCGCGGCCGTGGTTTCGAAGGTGTCGCTCAGGGCGCGGGCGGTCTCCTGGGTCCGCGTCGCGGGGCTCACCAGGATGCGGGTCTGTTTCGGCAGGTGCTCGCGCAGCCAATTGGCGATCGCTTCGGCCTGGCGCTGTCCCTTCGGCGTGAGCTTGCGCGTCATGTCGGGCAGGCCGTCGAAGGCTTCTGCGTGACGCCAGAGAATGAGGTCCATGCGATGGGTCGTAATCCGGATCGGGTTGCTACCAGAACGGTCTGGCGGCCTCGAAGCGCCGCCAGGCATTGCCCAGGCGCTCCATGTCGGAAACCGTCCGTGCCGCGGTCCAGCCGAGCACGATGCCGGCTGCGCGCTGCAGGTCGGCATGTTCATGCTCGATGGTGTCGAGCAGGCGGCCGGTGGTGGCCGCGTCGTTCAATCGGCCGAGCAGGTCCTGCAACCCGGCCGCGCTCGCGAGGAAGGCGCGGAGCGCGCGCCGCGGATAGAGGTCCTGGAAGAACTCGACCGCATACCGCAGCTTCTTGATCTCGATGCGCAGCGCATGCAGCTCATCGGTCGTGAGCGTGTCGAGCGCCTTGCCGAGGCGCCGGACCCGCCGCAGCTGACGCGTGAACAGCGTCTTCGCGAAATCCCGCGCCGGCGCGGCATCGACCGCCAGCGCGTCGGCGTCGAGCTGGTCTCCCCAGGGGCGGCTCGCCAGCAGCCGGCCGAGCTCGAGCAGCATGCCGGTATAGGCGGGGGCGGCAACCGTGGCGATGGCTTCGTTTCTGCGCATCGCCCGTAGCGTGGCCGCAGCTTGTGACAGCGATGCGATCCCCGGGTCGTCGGCAAACGCGCGCTGCACGGCCGGCAGCGTGTCGGTGGCAAACACGTCCCAGTCGCGGGCAGCGCCGAGCATCGCACCGACGTGTTGCACTTCCGCAATCGCCTGCGCCACCGCCGCGCGCGGCACCGTCTGGCGGAACAGCCCGAACGCCGATCGCAACCGGCGCATGGCGACCCGCGCCTGGTGGACGTATTCGATGTCGTCGCTGCCGATCACGCCGCGATCGTTGGCGATCAGTTGCCGGACAGCGCTGTGCGCAATCGCCACGAACGCCTCGCCGCTGGTCGCGGTGCGGGCGAACACCGGCGCCACGGCCCGCACCGGCGCGGCCGGGTTCGGGGCCAGCAGTGCAAACCCGCGCGAGGCCTTGGTTGCGGTGCCGACAGTGAACGGCACGAACGCGAGCAGGCGCTGCGCAAAGGCGAACAGGGCGTCGGGTTCGCCCTGCTTCAGCTCGACTTCAAGCTCGCAGATTGCCGCGGTGGCATCGCCGGCAATGATGGTGCCGCGGTCGAGGGCGAACTCGGCCAGCATCCCGGGCGCGACCTCCACGAGTCGCATGCTGCGCCGGAAATCCGTCACGAACATCGGTCGCAGCCGCTCGCGGAAGGTCTCCTGCGCCGCCAGTCTTGCGGCCGGTGTGTCGGCCAGCGCGGCGAGGTTGAGCAGCGGCACCGGCAGCAAGATCTCATGCTCGCCGTTGCGGTGCAGGCCGCCTTCGGTCCCGCTACCGGATTTTAGCGTCTGCACCCAGCGCCCGCCGACCTTGCGCAGGCGCAGGGCCATGCCGCGGCTCGCGAGGTCGCGTTCGGGTGTGTCGTAGTACACGTTGTAGATGCGGCGGGTGACCGGGCGCGACCGGGTTGCCGTGCGCAGCGGCGGGCAGCGCGCCAGCAGCGCGACATGTTCCGGCGCGAGGTTGAGCTTGAGCTCGATCTCGAGGCTCACGTGGCGACGTCACATGCTGGCTTGCGCATCCGGGGAGTGTAGCCCGGTGCGGTTACATCGCCGCGCCGGACTTGGCGGCGAACTCCGCGAGCAGCTCGAGCTGGGCCGAGCACGCCTTCGCCGCGGACGGGGGT
>JAYTTO010000466.1:0-4241 GCA_043744975.1 Betaproteobacteria bacterium
CCGGCGCATCCGATCGCCGGCAAGGAAGCCTCGGGCATCCTGAATGCCGACGCTTCGCTCTACGCCGGCCGGCTTGCCATCCTCACGCCGCTCGAAGAGAACGCGCCCGAGGCCTTGCAGCGCGCGCGTGATGCCTGGACCGCGGTCGGCTCGCAGGTGCTCGAGATGAGCGTGCCCCGGCACGATGCGGCTTTCGCGGCGGTCAGCCACCTGCCGCACCTGCTCGCCTTCGCCTACCTGAATGCGATCGCAGCGCAGGCCGATGCTGCCGAATACCTCGGCCTGGCCGGACCGGGGTTTCGCGATTTCACGCGCATCGCGGCCAGCGATCCGCTGGTCTGGCGCGACATCCTGCTCGCCAATCGCGCCGAGGTCGGCCGGCAGACCGCGCACTTTCGCGCCGCGCTGGATGCGATCGAACACGCGATGGCCTCGGGCGACGGCTCGGCTCTGCAGGGCCTGATCGAGACCGCATCGTCGGCCCGCGCGGCCTGGCAGATGAGCAGCGACGGCCGGCCCGCAGCGCGCTGAGACGCCGCGCCGACCGTGTTCGAGACCGCCTTCATCGACCTGCCGCCGCTGCGCAGCGCGAGCGGCAGCGTCGCCCTGCCGGGATCGAAGAGCATCTCGAACCGTGTCTTGCTGCTGGCCGGTCTGGCGAGCGGGACGACGCGCATCCACGGGCTGCTCGATTCGGACGATACGAAGGTGATGCTGGATGCGCTGGCCGCGCTCGGCTGCCGCATCGAACGCAACGCCGATGACGTGCTGGCGCTGACCGGCCTCGCCGGGCGACTCGTGCGCCGCGAAGCGCAGCTCTATCTCGGCAACGCCGGCACCGCCATGCGGCCCTTGACGGCTGCGCTCGCGCTGCTCGCAGCCACCCAGGACGGCCGCTTCGAACTGTCCGGCGTCGCGCGCATGCACGAGCGGCCGATCGGCGACCTGGTCGACGCACTTCGTGCGCTCGGCGCCGACGTCCGGTACACCGGCAACGAGGGCTTTCCGCCGCTCGAGATCGGTCCGGGCAAGCTGCGTCCGCAGCCGCTCGTCAAGGTGCGCGGCGATGTGTCGAGCCAGTTTTTGACTGCGCTGCTCATGACCTTGCCGCTCACCGGCAAGGCGACGGTGATCGAGGTCGAGGGCGAACTCATCTCCCGGCCGTACGTCGAGATCACGCTCAACCTCATGGCCCGCTTCGGCATCGAGGTCGGACGCGATGGCGACTCGCGCTTCGTCCTGCCGGCCGGGGCACGTTATCGCAGCCCCGGCGTCGTCCATGTCGAGGGCGACGCCTCCGGCGCCTCCTATTTTCTGGCGGCGGGGGCCATCGGCGGCGGGCCGGTGCGGGTCGAGGGCGTGGGGCGCGACAGCATCCAGGGCGATGTGCGGTTCGCCGACGCGCTTGCTGCCATGGGCGCGCGGATCACCTGGGGCGACAACTGGATCGAGGCGCGGGGCCCGGCAGCCGGCCAACTGCGCGCCTTCGATCTCGACCTCAATCACATTCCGGACGCTGCCATGACCCTGGCGGTGGCGGCGCTGTTTGCCGAGGGTCCCTCGCGGTTGCGCAACGTCGCGAGCTGGCGGGTGAAGGAAACCGATCGTCTTGCCGCCATGGCAACCGAACTGCGGAAGGTCGGTGCCGGGATCGAGGAGGGCCCCGACTATCTCGTGGTCACGCCGCCCCCGGGCGGCATCCAGGGCGCGGCAATCCATACCTATGACGACCACCGGATGGCGATGTGCCTGTCCCTGGTGGCTCTGGCCGGCGTGCCGATGCGGATCGCCGACCCGGCCTGCGTGGCCAAGACCTTTCCCGATTACTTCGCCCGGTTCGCCGCGGTCACCATCCGCGACGCGGTTCCGGTCCTCGCCATCGACGGTCCGGCGGCGTCGGGGAAGGGCACCGTCGCCGAACTGGTCGCCAGGCGGCTGGGTTTCCGGTATCTCGATTCCGGTGCTCTCTACCGGCTGGTGGCGTTCGACGCCCTGAAACGCGGGCTCGGACTTGGCGACGAGGCGGCGATCGGCGCGCTGGCAGCAAACCTGGAGGTCGAGTTCCGCGACGGGCGTGCACTGCTCGCCGGGCAGGACGTGACCGACGCCATCCGTGAGGATCCGATCTCCGATGCGAGTTCCAAAGTTGCCGCGATGCCGGCGGTCCGGGCCGCGTTGCTATGGCGCCAGCATGCGTTCGTCGGCCGACCGGGCCTGGTGGCCGAGGGGCGGGACATGGGCACGGTGGTGTTCCCGGAGGCTGGTCTCAAGGTCTACCTCACGGCAAGCGCTGAGACGCGCGCGGATCGGCGATATAAGCAGTTGATAGCAAAAGGATTGAGTGTTACTCTCCCCACCCTTTTGCGAGCAATCGCCGAGCGCGATGCGCGCGACGGTTCCCGCCTCGTGGCGCCCTTGCGGGCGGCCGGGGAGGCGAGGGAGCTCGATACCACCGCGATGACGGCCGAAGCGGCCGCTGACACGGTGATCGGCTGGTTTCGACAGCAAAGCAGTTAGTAGGCAGTACCGGTGTCGTTGGTCGACGCATAACGTATAGGCCGGGTGACTCCCGACCCGGGCGACCGAACGGCTTTTTGTGTTTTTCAACTGAACCCAGCCGCAGCTGGCTGGCTGACGAGCCTCTCAACCCTTCCCATGACCACTGCTTCCCCAACCACTTCCACACCTTCCGCTGCTCCGGATTCGATGGAGAACTTCGCCGCCCTGTTCGAGGAAAGCCTCACTCGCCAGGAGATGCGAGCTGGTGAAGTGATCACCGCCGAGGTCGTCCGCGTCGACGCCAACCACGTCGTCGTCAACGCCGGCCTCAAGTCCGAGAGCTTTATCTCGGTCGATGAATTCCGCGGCGACGATGGCGAGATCGATGTCAAGCCAGGCGATTTCGTCCTGGTCGCGATCGAGTCGCTCGAAGACGGCTACGGCGAGACGCGCCTGTCGCGCGAGAAGGCCAAGCGCCTCGCGGCCTGGCATGCGCTGGAAAAGGCGATGGAGGAAAGCACCCTGGTCCAGGGGCTCGTGACCGGCAAGGTCAAGGGCGGCCTGACCGTCATGATCAACGGCATCCGGGCGTTTCTGCCGGGTTCGCTGGTCGATACCCGCCCGGTCAAGGACACCACGCCGTACGAGGGCAAGAACCTCGAGTTCAAGGTCATCAAGCTCGACCGCAAGCGCAACAACGTCGTGGTGTCGCGCCGTGCGGTTGTCGAGGCGAGCCAGGGCGAAGAGCGCGCCAAGTTGCTCGAAACCCTGCACGAGGGCGCGGTCATCAAGGGCATCGTCAAGAACATCACCGACTACGGCGCTTTCGTCGACCTGGGCGGCATCGACGGCCTGCTCCACAGCACCGATCTCGCCTGGCGCCGGGTCAAGCACCCGACGGAGATCCTCGCCGTCGGCGACGAGGTCGAGGCGAAGGTGCTCAAGTTCGACCAGGAAAAGAACCGCGTCTCGCTCGGCCTCAAGCAGCTCGGCGAAGATCCGTGGATCGGTCTCGGCCGTCGCTACCCCACCGGCACCCGCCTGTTCGGCAAGGTCACCAATCTCACCGACTACGGCGCGTTCGTCGAGATCGAGTCGGGCATCGAGGGCCTGGTTCACGTGTCCGAAATGGACTGGACCAACAAGAACGTCCATCCCTCCAAGGTGGTGCAGCTTGGAGACGAGGTCGAGGTCATGATCCTCGAGATCGACGAGGACCGCCGCCGCATCTCGCTCGGCATGAAGCAGTGCATGCCGAACCCGTGGGACGAATTCGCCGCCAGCTTCAAGAAGGGCGACAAGGTCAAGGGCCAGATCAAGTCGATCACCGACTTCGGGGTGTTCATCGGGCTCGCCGGGGGCATCGACGGCCTGGTCCACTTGTCCGACCTGTCGTGGCACGCCACCGGCGAAGAAGCCGTGCGCAACTACAAGAAGGGCGACGAGGTCGATGCCGTGGTGCTGGGCATCGACGTCGAGCGCGAGCGCATCTCGCTCGGCATCAAGCAACTCGAGGGTGATCCGTTCAACAACTACGTGGCTACGCACGACAAGAACTCGATCGTCGACGGCACCGTCAAGTCGATCGACGCCAAGGGCGCTGTCATCACGCTCGACGGCGAGGTCGAAGGCTACCTTCGCGCCTCCGAGGTCTCGCGCGACCGGGTCGAGGACATGCGCACGCACATGAAGGATGGCGACAAGGTGTCGGTCATGATCATCAACGTCGACCGGAAGAACCG
>JAYTTO010000467.1:0-2777 GCA_043744975.1 Betaproteobacteria bacterium
GGTGCGGATGGTCTCGCGGTAGGCCACCTGCGGCTTGCCGACCGAGGCCTCGACCCCGAACTCGCGCTTCATCCGGTCGACCAGGATCTCCAGGTGCAGCTCACCCATGCCGGAGATGATGGTCTGGCCGGATTCCTCGTCGGTGTGGACGCGGAACGACGGGTCTTCCTGCGCCAGGCGGTTGAGCGCGATGCCCATCTTTTCCTGGTCGGGCTTGGTCTTGGGCTCGACCGCCTGCGAGATGACCGGCTCGGGGAAGATCATCTTTTCCAGGATGATCACCTGATCCGGATCGGACAGGGTGTCGCCGGTGGTGGCGTCCTTCAGACCGACGGCTGCAGCGATGTCGCCCGCGCGCACTTCCTTGATCTCGGCCCGGGTGTTCGCATGCATCTGCAGAATCCGGCCGAGCCGCTCCTTCTTGCCCTTGGTCGGGTTGTACACCGTGTCGCCGGTGCTGATCACACCCGAATACACGCGGAAGAAGATGAGCTGGCCCACGAACGGGTCGGTCATGATCTTGAAGGCCAGCGCCGAGAACGGCTCATCGTCGCTGGGATGACGCTCCGCCGGCTGGTCCTTCTCGGTGATGCCTGGGATGGCCGGCACGTCGACGGGCGAGGGCAGGTAGTCGATCACGGCGTCGAGCATCGCCTGGACGCCCTTGTTCTTGCACGCGCTGCCGCACAGCATCGGCACGATCTCGTTGGCGATGGTGCGCTTGCGGATGCCGCGGACGATCTCTGCCTCGGTGAGCGGCGTACCGCCGAGATACTTCTCAAGCGTCTCGTCGTCGGCCTCGGCCGCGGCCTCGACCATCTTTTCGCGCCATTCGGTGGCCAGTTCGACCAGGTCGTCCGGGATGTCGATGTATTCGAACTTGACGCCCTGGCTGGCCTCGTCCCAGATGATGGCCTTCATCTTCACCAGATCGACCACGCCCTGGAAGTTTTCCTCGGCGCCGACCGGAATCTGCATCACCACCGCATTGCCCTTGAGGCGCTCGGCAATCTGGCGCTGCACCCGGAAGAAGTCGGCGCCGACGCGGTCCATCTTGTTGACGAACGCGACGCGCGGCACCTTGTACTTGTTGGCCTGGCGCCACACGGTCTCGGACTGCGGCTGCACGCCGCCGACGGCGTCGTACACCATGCACGCGCCGTCGAGCACCCGCATCGAGCGCTCGACCTCGATGGTGAAGTCGACGTGTCCGGGCGTGTCGATGATGTTGATGCGATGCTCGGGGTAGTTGCCCGCCATGCCCTTCCAGAAGGCGGTGGTGGCGGCCGAGGTGATGGTGATGCCCCGCTCCTGCTCCTGCTCCATCCAGTCCATCGTGGCGGCGCCGTCGTGGACCTCACCGATCTTGTGGTTGACCCCGGTGTAGAACAGGATGCGCTCGGTCGTCGTGGTCTTGCCGGCGTCGATGTGGGCGCTGATGCCGATGTTGCGGTAGCGCTCGATGGGGGTCTTGCGGGACATGGAGGTTCCTTCCTCTGAAAACTGCTGACAAACGCTGATTCGGGGGGGTCTTCGGGGGCGCGGACGACCGTGCCCCCGGGCCGGGGCGCCAAAGGCACCACCCGACGCTGACGCCTATCGTGGTCGCTTAGTGTGACAGGCGAACGCCGAAGGCGCCATCCCGACTTCCCGGGCGTATTTCGGGCCGGTCCGTCCAGGGTCGACCCGGGGGCTGTAGGACATGGCCGACAGGCCTTCCCGGCTTCGGCCGATGGGCAGCACGGCGGCGCGACGCGATCCTGTCGAGGCCAGAGAACGCCCGCTGTCCATCCCATCGACGGAGTTCCCCATGCTTGGAACCATACTGCTGGTCGTCTTGATCCTGCTGCTGATCGGTGCGCTTCCCTCCTGGCCGCACAGCAGCAGCTGGGGCTACGGGCCGAGTGGCGGGCTGGGTCTGGTCGTGCTGGTGATCATCGTGCTGCTGGCCCTGGGCCGCCTGTGAGCGGCGGTTCCCGCGTCGCGCTCGGCCTCGCGCTGCTCGCCGTTGCGGCCTGCGGCGAAGTCGCCACGCTGCCGCTTTCGGCTGGCACCGGCCCGAATCCGGTCCTGCCGAACCCGCAGACCACGCTGATCCCCACGATCCACATCGCGCCGGCCCGCGGCTGGGCGTCCGGCGCCACGCCGCAGGCGGCGCCCGGCATGCAGGTCGCGGCGTTCGCCGCCGGCCTCGATCATCCGCGCTGGCTGCTGGTGCTGCCCAACGGCGACGTGCTGGTGGCGGAGACCAACGCGCCGCCCAAACCGGAGGACGGCAAGGGCTTCCGCGGCTGGGTCATGCACCTGATGATGCAGCGTGCCGGCGCCGGCGCGCCCAGCGCCAACCGTATCACGCTGCTCCGCGACACCAACGGCGACGGTGTCGCCGACGTGCGGTCGGTGCTGCTCGAAGGGCTGCACTCCCCCTTCGGTATGGCGCTGGTCGGCAAGGTGCTCTACGTCGCCGATTCCGACGCGGTGCTACGATTCCCGTATCGCACCGGCGACACGCGCATCCAGGAGCCGGGGGTCAAGGTCGTGGACCTGCCTGCCGGTCCCATCAACCATCACTGGACCAAGAACCTGATCGCGAGTCCGGACGGATCCAAGTTGTTCGTCACCGTTGGCTCGAACAGCAACGTGGCCGAGAACGGCATGGCGGCGGAAGCCGGCCGCGCCGCGATCTGGGAGGTCGACCTCGCGACCGGCACGCATCGCATCTTCGCGTCCGGCCTGCGCAATCCGAACGGGCTGGCCTGGGCGCCGTCGGGCAAGGT
>JAYTTO010000468.1:0-1507 GCA_043744975.1 Betaproteobacteria bacterium
CCTCGGTGAAGCTGTTGAGCCGGTCGGGCCGGTTGAGCGTGATCGTGGCGACGCCGTCGGTCACATCCCATAGAATCGTGGAGTAATCCATGCTTGGTCCTTGTTGTCGCGTGCGTCGGTGGTCGATGCGCGGCAGCAGGTGCCGGCCGGCGACGGGCGCGGTGCACATCGTGCGGCCGCCCCGGCGCCAGCCGCATTATCCCATCCCATCCCCGTCACAGCAGAGAGCCTCGCACATGAACTTCGAGAACATCCTGTCCGACACCCGCGGCAAGGTCGGTGTCATCACCCTCAATCGTCCCAAGGCGCTGAACGCGCTCTCGCCGGCGCTCGTGAAGGAGCTGGCGGTGGCGCTCGCGGCCTTCGAGGCCGATGACGGCATCGGTTGCATCGTGATCACCGGCAGCGACAAGGCGTTCGCCGCGGGGGCCGACATCAAGGCCATGAAGGACCAGTCGTACATGGACGTCTACAAGGCCGACTTCATCACGGCCGACTGGGAGCAGGTCACGCGCTGCCGCAAGCCGGTCATCGCCGCGGTCGCCGGCTATGCGCTCGGCGGCGGCTGCGAGCTCGCGATGATGTGCGACTTCATCATCGCGGCCGACAACGCGAAGTTCGGCCAGCCCGAGATAAACCTCGGCATCATTCCGGGCGCCGGCGGCACCCAGCGGCTGCCACGCTTCATCGGCAAGTCGAAGGCCATGGAGATGGTGCTGCTCGGTCAGGCGCGGACGATGGATGCGGCCGAAGCCGAGCGCGTGGGCCTGGTGAGCCGGGTGGTGCCGCTGGCGCAACTCATGGACGACGCGGTCGCCACCGCCGGCCGCATCGCCGAGCTGAGCCTGCCGATCGTGATGATGGCCAAGGAGTCGGTCAACCGCGCGTTCGAGACCACGCTGGCGGAGGGCGTCCGCTTCGAACGGCGGCTGTTCCATTCCGCGTTCGCCACCGACGACCAGAAGGAAGGCATGGCCGCGTTCGTCGAGAAGCGCAAGCCCGTGTTCCGCGATCGCTGACGTCCGGGCGCCCCGCTGCGCGCGCGTTGACGCTGCGCGAAGCGCTCCGGCATAGTAGTCGCCGGACCAGACAACGACAGAGGAGACGACACCATGTTTCATCGCATTGCACGGGCGCTGTTCACGTGGTTCCGCTGCGGCATCGTGCAGGAGGGCAGCGGCGCGCAGGACTGCACCGGAACCATCACCGTCGACCAGGCCCTCGCGGCCGAAGCGGCGCGCTACCGCGCGCAGATGGACAACGACTTCGCCGCGATGGACCGGCTCTACGGCGCCGATCTCGTCTATATCCATTCGAGCACCGTCACCGACTCGAAGGCGAGCTTCATCGAATCGATGCGGTCCGGCGCGGTGCGCTATCGCCGCATGACCCTGGGCGACGTGGCGGTCCGCTGCTATGGCGGGGTCGCGATCATCAGCGGGCAAGGCACCTTCGAGGTTACGGCCCACGGCAACGAGGCGACGATGAGCCTCCTGTTCCACGCCGT
>JAYTTO010000469.1:0-1864 GCA_043744975.1 Betaproteobacteria bacterium
ACACCGGCAATTGACGAACAGGACATCGACATGAAAATCACCGAAGTCATCACCCATCAGCTGCGCGTCGACGTCGACGAGCCGTTTACCTCCTCGCGCGGCTGGTACTACAAGACCAAGAACGCACTCGTGGTGGAAATCCGCACCGATGACGGCATCGTCGGCTGGGGCGACTGCTACGGCCCGTCGCCGGTCAACCGCACCATCATCGACCAGGTGCTCAAGGCCGACCTGATCGGCCGCGATCCCTTCGACGTCGAGGTGATCTGGGAGCAGTTGTACAACAAGATCAAGGATTACGGCCTCACCGGCATGACGATCTGTTCGATCAGCGGCATCGACATCGCGCTGTGGGACATCATCGGCAAGGCCGTAGGCAAGCCGATTCACAAGCTGATCGGTGGCGCGTTCCGCACCAGGTTGCAGGCTTACGCGACCGGCCTGTATTTCAAGGACATGAACCGTCTCAACGAAGAGGCGGTCGAAGAGGCCTTGAAGTACAAGGAGCAGGGCTTCAAGGCGATCAAGATGAAGATCGGCCTGGGCTCGATGAAGAAAGACCTCGATCGCGTGGCCGCCGTGCGCGACGCCGTCGGCAGCGACATCCGGCTGATGGTCGACGCCAACCACTGCTACAACGTGCCGCAGGCGATCAACATCGGCCGCGAGCTGGAGAAGCTCGACATCTTCTGGTTCGAGGAGCCGATATCACCGGAGGATATCGACGGATATGTCGAGGTGTCGCAGCGTCTCGACATGGCGGTGGCGGGGGGCGAAAACGAGTTCACCAAATTCGGTTTTCGCGGGATCATCGAAAAGCGCGCCATGGACATCGTGCAACCCGACGTGTGCGCGGCCGGCGGCATCACCGAATGCAAGAAGATCGCCGCGCTGGCGCAGGCTTCGTCGATCCAGTGCGTGCCGCACGCCTGGGGCACCGCCATCGGCCTTGCAGCCACGCAGCATTTCCTCGCCTCGCTGCCCTATACGCCGCCGTGCCTGGTGCCGGTCGAGCCCATGCTCGAATACGAGCAGACGTTCAATCCGTTCCGCGATGAGCTTTCCACCACATCGCTGCTGGCGCACAAGGGCTTCGTCACGGTGCCCACCGGACCGGGGCTCGGCATCGAGATCGACCGCAAGGTGCTCGACCGCTATCGCGTCGCCTGATCGCGCACGCCATGACCAGACCCGTGGTGTTGTGCACCCTGCCGCTGCATGCGGCGGGGATGAAACTGCTCGAGGGTGTCGCCGATGTGGCGCTTCTGCCCGATACGAGCGCCGAAACGCTGTATCGCCTGATCGGCACGGCCGATATCCTGCTGGTGCGCTCGCAGTTGCCGCCCGACCTGTTCGAGCGGCCCAACCATCTCATCGGGGTCATCCGCAATGGCACGGGGCTGGACCTGATTCCGGTCGAGTCCGCCACCAAGCAGGGCATTCCGGTGGCCAATGTGCCGGGCGCCAATGTCCAGACGGTTGCCGAGTATTGCGTGGCCGCCATGTTCGCCATGACGCGCAGGATCGAAACCATGCATCGCACACTGTGCGAGCGCGGCTGGAGCGAGGCGCGCCTTCACAGCGAGCGCACCGCCGATCTGCATGGCAAGACCCTCGGCATCGTCGGCCTCGGGGATATCGGCACCAGGCTGGCGGCGATCTGCCACCTGGGGTTCGGCATGCGCGTGCTGGCTTACCAGCCCCGCCCGCGTCCCAGGGCCGACTACATCGAGACTCTTGCTCTCGATGACTTGCTTGCACAGTCCGACTTCGTTTCGCTCAATTGCCCGTTGACGCCCGAAACGCGACACATGATCGATGGCCGGCGCCTCGGGCTGATGAAGCCCGGCGCAGTGCTGGTCAA
>JAYTTO010000470.1:0-2020 GCA_043744975.1 Betaproteobacteria bacterium
TGGCAGAGCTTCCGCACCCGGCAAAGCCGCGATCTGGACTTGACCGCCGGCGATTACACCTACGACCGGGCTGGCCGATACACGGTGGCCGTGAAGGTAATCGACATCTTCGGCAACGACACCATGACGCTGGTGCCGGTGCACGTCGGATAGGGGCGCGGCAGGAGTGCGCCCGCTACGGGCTCAAACCACCCCACCCGCCTTCAGCGCGGCGATCGCCTCGGCCGAATACCCCAGCAGTTCGCCCAGCACTTCATCGGTGTGCTCGCCCAGCACCGGCGGTGCCGACCGGTATTCGACCGGTGTGCGCGACAGCTTGATCGGGCTCCCGACCAGAGGCACCGTGCCCGCGGTCGGATGCGGCAATTCGATGCGCATGTGGCGCGCCTTGACCTGCGGATCGTCGTAGACCTGCTGCAGGTTGTTGATGGGGCCGCACGGGACGCCGACGGCTTCGAGTGCCTCGCTCCAGATCGCCATCGGCCGTGTGGCGAACACCTGCTCGAGCAACGGCACCAGGACGTCGCGGTGCTTCACGCGCGCCGGATTGGTCGAGAACCTCGGATCGGTTGCGAGGTCGGGACGATCCGCCACCTTGCACAGCTTCACGAACTGGCTGTCGTTACCGACGGCGAGAATGATGTGGCCGTTGGACGTGGCGAAGGTCTGGTACGGGACGATGTTCGGATGCGAGTTGCCGGCGCGCACCGGCGGCTTGCCCGAGGCGAGGAAGTTCATCGACATGTTGGCGGTCATCGCGACCTGCGTGTCGAGCAATGCCATGTCGACGTGCTGGCCCAGGCCGCTGCGCTCGCGTTCCGCAACCGCGGCCAGCACCGCGACCGTCGAATACATGCCGGTCATCAGGTCGGACACGGCGACCCCCACCTTCTGCGGTCCGCCGCCGGGGATGTCGTCGCGTTCGCCGGTGATGCTCATCAGGCCGCCGATGCCCTGGATGACGAAGTCGTAGCCGGCGCGCGACGCGTACGGACCGGTCTGGCCGAAGCCGGTGACGGAGCAGTAGATCAGGCGCGGATGCAGGGCCGACAACGATGCGTAGTCGAGGCCGTACTGGGCGAGCCCGCCGACCTTGTAGTTCTCGAGCAGGATGTCGGCCTGCAACGCGAGCCGGCGCACGATCTCCTGGCCCTCGGGGTGGGCGATGTCGACGGTGACCGAGCGCTTGCCGCGGTTGGCGCACATGAAATAGGCGGCCTCGGCCGTGTTCTCGCCGTCGGCATCCTGAATCCACGGCGGACCCCAGGTGCGCGTGTCGTCGCCCGTGCCCGGCCGCTCGACCTTGATCACCTCCGCGCCGAGATCGGCGAGGATCTGGCCGCACCACGGACCGGCGAGCACGCGCGAGAGGTCGAGCACCCGCAGGTGCGACAGGGCCCCGGCCATGGTGCTGGGCCGCCGGTCAGCTGAAGGCCTGGATGCCGGTCTGGGCCCGGCCCAGGATCAGCGCGTGCACGTCGTGCGTGCCCTCGTAGGTGTTGACGGCCTCGAGATTCATCACGTGGCGGATGACGTGATACTCGTCGGAGATGCCGTTGCCGCCGTGCATGTCGCGCGCGACGCGGGCGATGTCGAGTGCCTTGCCGCAGGAATTGCGTTTCACCAGCGACACCATCTCGGGGGCAGCGCGGCCTTCGTCCATCAGGCGCCCGACCCGCAGCACCGACTGGTAGCCGATGGCGATCTCGGTGAGCATGTTCGAGAGCTTGAGCTGGATCAACTGGTTCGCCGCCAGCGGCCGCCCGAACTGGTGCCGGTCGAGCGTGTAGCTGCGTGCGGCGTGCCAGCAGAACTCGGCGGCGCCGAGCGCTCCCCAGGAGATGCCGAAGCGCGCCTTGTTGAGGCACGAGAACGGCCCCTTGAGGCCTTCGACGTTCGGCAGCAGGTTCTCGTCCGGCACGAACACCTCGTCGAGCACGATCTCGCCGGTGATCGAGGCGCGCAGGCTGAACTTGCCCTCGATCTTCGGCGTGGTGAAACCCTTGGCGCCGCGCTCGAC
>JAYTTO010000471.1:0-5335 GCA_043744975.1 Betaproteobacteria bacterium
GTACTCGGGCGGGGTGTCGACGCCCTCGCCAAGCTTCAGCAGCCCGGCGACCGTGGCATCGACACCGTGCACGTCCCACGAGCCGTTGAAGATGGCGAAGCTCTTGTCCTTGTCTTCGATGACCATCTTCTCGGCGCCGACCGCCAGCACCACCTCGGACAGCCCGGCGCGGATGTTGGTGACGGCGAGATTGAGCGCGGTCGAGGCGCTGGCGCAGGCGTTCTCGACATTGATGATCGGGATGTTGCCGAAGGGCAGATCGAGCAGCGCCAGCTCGCCGCGGATCGAGTGCTGGCCGTCGACTGCGCCTTGCGCGGCATTGGAGAAAAACGCCGCCTCGATGCGCTCCGGCGGACAGTTGGCGTCGCGCAGCGCTTCGGTGACCGCCTGCTCGGCGAGCTGCTTGACGGACCGGTCGAGAAACCGGCCGAACGGGGTCATTCCGATCCCCACCACGTAGACCCTGATCATGCCTCGCTCCTCCGTGATCGCGGCTGCCGCCACCGCTTTTTTGCCATGGTATCGTCCCGGCCGATTGTCCGACAAAAACGTCAGGCACGCACCTGACCGTCACGCCACTGACCTTCACGCCACTGACCTTCACACCACAGGAGTACTGCATGCAGCACCGGATTCTGGTCGTCAACGATGACGGCATCAACGCGCCCGGCTTGGCCGTCATGGAGCGCATCGCCCGCCAGTTCACCGACGATGTCTGGATCGTGGCGCCGGACTTCGAGAAGTCCGGCGCGTCGCGCTCGGTGTCTCTGGGCGAACCGGTCCGCGTGCAGGAGCGCGGCGAGAAGCGCTATGCCCTGCTGCGCGGCACACCTACCGATTGCGTGGTGGTCGCGCTCGATCACGTGATGCGCGACGCGCCGCCGACGCTGGTGCTCTCGGGCGTGAATCGCGGCGCCAACCTGGCCGAGGACCTCACCTTCTCCGGGACCTGCGCCGCCGCGATGGAGGCCTCCAACATGGGTATCCGCGCCATTTCGATGAGCCAGGTCTTTCCCACCGGCGGGGCGGTGCGGTGGCAGACCGCCGAACACCACGCGCCGCGCATCGTGCGTGCCCTGCTCGACATCTCCACACCGCGCGGGGCGTTCCACAACGTCAACTTCCCGGATGTCGAACCGGATCAGGTCAAGGGCGTCCGCGCGGTACCGCAGGGCAAGTGGGGCAAGATCAAGCTGAAGGTCGATGCCCGTATCGACCCGCGCAATTTTCCGTATGCGTGGCTCTCCTTCATCCACGAGGCGGGCGAGATCGACATCGACACCGACATCGGCGCCGCGTGCAGCGGCTGGATCTCGGTGAGCCCGCTCGATGCCGACATCACCTGGCGCGACGGTCTCGGGGCGCTCTCGGCCGGACTCGCGGGACTCTGACACCGGAACAGCCCGGGGCCCGCCAATGGTCGGCGGCCGCGCATAAAGACCATGCGGACGCCGAACATCGCCACCATCGCCTTTGGTGACGACCCGGCTTGGCGCTTCACATCGCCAGCCGCTTCACCGCTGCTTCATTCCATTCCAGCCCGGTGCCGGGCATGTCGGGCACCTGGACGTGGCCGTCGACCACCGGCAGCGATTGTGCCAGGAACGGTTCCGCCCAGTCGCTCCATTCCAGCCAGTCGGCGGTCTCGCTCGCGCGCAGCAGGTGCGCCGACACCATGCCGTAGAGATGGTTGGACAGCGGCAGCCCCGCGGCGCCGGCGATGGCCGCGGAACGCATCCATCCGGTCACGCCGCCGATGCGCATCAGGTCGGGCATGTAGAGGTCGGCGGCCCCGGCGCGCACCGCCTTGTAGAACTCGCGCGGACCCCAGATGTTCTCGCCGATCTGCAGCGGCGTCTTCATCTCGCGCGCCAACTGCGCACAGCCTTCGATGTTGTCGTACACGATCGGTTCCTCGAACCATTCGAGCCCCTGATCGTCGAGCGCATGCAGGCGCAGGATCGCCTCGCCGAAGCTCAGGCCCTGATTGAAGTCGCACATGATCCGCACGTCGTCGCCGACCACGCCGCGCACCATGGCGATGGCATCGAGATCGTCCTGCAAGCGCTCGCGCCCGAGGCGCATCTTGAGCGCCTTGAAGTTGCCCTGCGCGATCAGTTCGGCCGCTTCGCGCTCGAGGCGATCGAGCGGAATCAGCCACAGCCCGTTGGTGTTGTAGGCGCGCACCTTGCCGGTCGTGCCGCCGAGCAGCACGGCGAGCGGCATGCCGGCCGCCTTGGCAAGGGCATCCCAGATCGCCATGTCGAGACCGGCGATGGCGATCAGGCTCACGCCCTCGCGTCCGACCAGGTGCAGCGAGCGCATGCCATCGCGATACGCATCGAGCGGAGCGAGCGGCTTGCCCTGAAGCATCTCGCCCAGATCGCCGATCGCCGCTGCGATGTACTTCACCGCATGGTGCAGGTAGGGCTCGAGATAGCTGCGGCCGACCACGCCTTCGCGCGTGCGCACGTCGATCAGGATGAACGGCCACAGCGGGTATTCGCCGACCTTGGCCACGATCGGCCGGCGCAGCGGCACCGAGACGGCACGGATCTGGACGCTTTCGAGCGTGAGCTTGCAACCAGGGGGCAGATCTTGCATCGGCTTATCCTTTCGTTAGTCAGTGGCGGTGACGTATCCGGGCGCGGGAAACCTGCTAGCGGCGCGACGGCAGGGTGGAATCCTCGCCGAAAAAAGCCAGCAGTTGTTCGACCACCCAGTCCGGACGCTCCTCGGGGATCCAATGGCCGCAGCCCTCGACGACGCCGCCGCGCACGTCGGCCGCAACCCGCTGCCACGATTCGATGGCGAGCGTGCCGCGCCCACGGCCATGGGCACCGCCGTAGCAAAGCACCGGCATCGGCAGCTTGCCCGCCGCGAGAAACGCTTCGTTGTCGATCACGTCCTGGCGCATGGCGCGATAGAAGTTGAATCCCGCGCGCATCGCCCCGGGTTGCCGAAAGGTGCGCAGGTATTCACGTTGCGCCGCCTCCGGGATCGCATCCGGACGCATACCAAAGGTGCGATAGAAGAAGCCGAGATAGACATCCTCGCGGCCGGCCGTGAGCTGTTCCGGTAAGTCGTGCTCCCAATGCAGCCCGTGATGCCAGCGGTTGTCGAAGAACACCGGCGTGCCGTCGCCGGGAACCGGGACATCGAAGATGGCGAGGCGCCGTACCGCGTCACGATGTTGCGCTGCCAGCGCGAAGGCGGTCGGTCCGCCCCAGTCGTGCCCGGCCACGAACAACTGCTTCTCGCCAAGGACGTCGTGCGCGAGGCGCCAAATGTCGGTTGCAAGCGTCTTCTTGTCGTAGCCGCCCTCTGGCCGCGACGAATCGCCGAGCCCGCGAAGGTCAGGGGCGATCACCCGATAGTGTGCCGCCAGGCCCGGAATGACGTCGCGCCACATATACCAGGTCTGCGGCCAGCCGTGCAGCAGCACCACGGCCGGACCTTCACCGGCGGTGACGTAGTGGAGGCGGACATCGCCGAGGTCGGCGTGGGCGTGGTGCAAGGGCTCGGGCATGGCGGTGGGCTCGGAATGGCAACCGGCAGATTACCTCGAACCGGGACGGCACCGAGACGCGTCTGCCGCTTCCGCGCAAGAAAGATCGACGGGCCTCAGAACTGGCGGCGACGCCGCGTCGCAGCCGGAAGCGGCCCGCGCGCCCCGACCGCGACGCGCTACCGCCGCCGCATCGTCACCATGCCGGCGCTGAACATCGCCGCGATCAGCAGCGCCCCCTGGACGATGTATTGCCAGTAGGTCTCGACGCCCATGATCGAGAGCCCGTTGCTGATGACGCCGATGAGCAGCACGCCCACCAACGTGCCGACGATGTGGAACTGGCCCGGCCGCAAGGTCGAGGCACCGATGAACACCGCCGCGAAGGCGTTGAGCAGATAGGTCTCGCCGACGCCCTGCGGCCGCCCCGCCCCGAGATTGGCGGCGGCAACGATGCCGCCCAGCGCGGCGCACGCCGCCGAGATGCCCAGCGCCAGCAGCGCATAGCGCCGGACCGCGATGCCCGCCAGCTTGGAGGCCTCGGCGTTGCCGCCGATCGCATAGAGGTTGCGACCGCTCTGCGTATGTTCGAGCAGCACCCACAGGGCGGCAGCGACCCCCGCCATGACCAGGACGGGATTCTGGATGCCGAAGGTGGAGTGCTGGCCGATCGCGAGGAAGCTGTCGGGAATGCCGCCCAGCACCGTGCGCGACTCGGAGTAACCGAGGATCGCACCGGTGATGATCGAGCCCATGGCCAGCGTTTCGATGAAAGCCGAGACCCCCAGATAGCTCACCAGCACGCCGTTCAGCACGCCGATCATGCCGGCCAACGCCAGCACGCCGCAGAGCGTGGCCCACAGGTGCGTGTTGTCGCCCTGGTCGACGAGCAGCTTGCACACCACGTAGCCGCCGAGTGTCGCCATCGCCGCGATCGAGAGGTCGAACAGGCCCATGACGAGGCACACCGTCAGGCCGGAGGCGATGATGAGCAGGATCGACGCCTGATTCAGCACGTTGAGCAGGTTCAGTTGCGTGGCGAACACGTCGGGCCGGGCGATGCTGAAGCCCGCGACCATGAGCACGAGGAACAGGATCGTGCCGTAGCGCGACAGCCAGTGGATGAGATCGAAGCGCATGCGCGGGATGCCGGTGTCAGGCGGCCGCGGCATCGATGCCGGCGGCGAGGTTGAGGATGGCGTGCTCGGTGGCATTGTCGCCGATGAATTCACCGACGACACGGCCGTCGCGGAACACCAGCACACGGTCGCACAGCCGCGGAAACTCCTCGACTTCGGTCGAGGTGAAGATCACGGCGGCGCCGTCGGCGGCGATCTCGCGCAACAGGTGGTAGATCTCGGCCTTGGCGCCGACATCGACTGCCGCCGTGGGCGAGTTGAGCAGGTAGATGCGTGCGCCACGGCCGAGCCAGCGCGCGATCACGGCCTTCTGCTGGTTACCGCCGGAGAGCGACTCGATGCGCGCCTCGATGCCGACCGACTTGACCCGCAGTCGCGTAGTGGCGTCGGTGACCAGCCTGCGCTCCGCGCCCTTGCGCACGAACCGCAGTACCGGGTCGGTGAGCAGGCGCGAGAGCGACGGCAGCGAGACGTTTTCCCGCACCGAGAACCCGCTGATCGCGGCCTCGGCGAGGCGGTTCTTCGGGACCAGCGCGAGCCCGGCGGCCACGGCGTCGCGCGGCGACCCGAAACGCACCGGCTGCCCGTCGACGCGCAGTTCGCCGCCGCGCACCACCAGGCGTCCGTAGATGGCATCGATGGTTTCCTCGGCGCCGCTGCCCGGCAGCCCGGCGAGGCCGAGGATCTC
>JAYTTO010000472.1:0-10133 GCA_043744975.1 Betaproteobacteria bacterium
GGCCCCCCATTGGGGGGTGCCGACCGCAGGAAGGCTGGGGGGGTTGTCTCTAAGCGACCGCCATGTCGACCTTGCGGCCGAGGAGCTGGTACACCCACATCTCGCCCTTGCCCTTGAACACCACGTTGCGCGGCTCGCCGAATTCGTAGCGGCTGGCGAGCCGGCGATAGGTGGTGCGGTCGACGACGATGCTCCCGCCGGATGCTTCGGAGGTGATGCGCGAGGCGATGTTCACCGTGTCGCCCCAGAGATCGTAGATGAAGCGGGTGGCACCGATCACGCCCGCGACCGCGGGGCCGGTGGCGATGCCGATGTGGAACGACATGTTGTGGCGCGAGAAGCTGCGGTCGCTGCGCACCATCTCCTGCAGGTCGAGCGCCATGTCGGCGATGGCGTCGACGTAATACTGACGTCCGTCGTCGAGACCGCCCACCACCATGTACGCATCGCCGATGGTCTTGATCTTGTCGAGACCGTGCCGCGCGGACAGGTGATCGAGCCGGGTGAACACCTCGTTGAGGAAGCTCACGACCTCCGCTGGCGTCAGTTCTTCCGCCAACCGGGTGAAATTGACGATGTCGGCGAACATGACGGTGACGTCGGCGAACCCGTCGGCGATCGTCGTGTGGCGATCTTTCAGCCGGTCGGCGATGTGCGGCGGCAGGATGCTTGAGAGCAGTTTCTCGGATTTTTCGCGCTCGGTACGCACCAGGTCGTGCTGCGCGGCGAGTTCGGTCTGGAAGGTGTCCTTCTGCTGCACGAAATAGCGCAGCAGCAGGAACACGATGGTGGACAGGATCGAGAAGTTGAGCACGAAGAACACGGCGATGGTGCGCATCGGCACCTCGGAGAGCTTCTCGCTATCGAGGTAGAAGTCGAAGACACCCGACATCACCATCATCACCGCATAGGCGAAGAACCATGGGATCGACTCGCGGTGACCGTACACGACCATCGCGCCGATCGGGGCCAGCAGCGCAAGCAGCACGATCCCGGACGACGTCACGAAGCTGCCGATCGACCACTGGATCGCGAACGGGACGAACAGGAACAGCGACAGTTGCGCGACCCGATAGTGGTCGAAGTTCTTGGTCTTGAGGTAATAGATAAGCAGCAGCGCCGACGCCGCCTGGTATCCGAGCGGCAGCGTCGCCGGCATCTTGAGCCCCATCACCCAGTAGATGGCGAGCCAGAGCACCGCGGCGATGTTCATCAGCCCGGCGGCCAGCAGCAGCATCGACTTGCGCAGCCGCAGGTCTTCGGAATCGCCGGGGTCGATGGCCGAGTCGGCGAGCGTCCTCAGCCATCCCGGCGACTCGGATGCGGCTGCTGACGACGCGGCTGATCTTGCTGCGAGAACCGCCATGGAATCGGGGTCGGGCATGGAGAGGCGGAGGAGAGATATAGGGTAATGGATGCGCCAGGCCCGGGCAAGCGAGCGGCATGCCCGGGTGTTGCGGTGCGGTGGCGGTTAGAGCGTTATCTTCCAAGAGCCGGGGGCGGTCCGCTAGAATCGAGGTTTTGGCAGGAGCGATACAGGATGTCGATGGCAGACCGTGACGGGCTCATCTGGTACGACGGCAAGATGGTGCCGTGGCGCGACGCCAACACCCATGTCCTCACGCATTCGCTGCATTACGGCCTCGCCGTGTTCGAGGGCCTGCGGGCCTACGACTCGGTGCGCGGCACCGCGATCTTTCGCCTGGGCGAGCATCTCGACCGCATGTACCGGTCGGCTCACATTTACATGATGCAGATTCCGTACGACCGGCAGACGCTGATCGAGGCGACCAAGGAGACGGTGCGGGCCAACAAGCTCGCCTCCTGTTACGTTCGGCCGATCGCCTTCTACGGATCCGAAAAGATGGGCGTCTCCCCCAAGGGCGCCAAGGTACACGTGGCGATCGCGGCCTGGCCGTGGGGCGCCTACCTCGGGGCCGACGGCATCGAGAAGGGCATCCGCGTCAAGACCTCGTCGTACGCGCGGCACCACGTGAACGTCACCATGGCGCGCGCGAAAGTGGCGTCGACCTACGCCAATTCCATCCTGGCGAACCTCGAAGCCACCCAGGACGGCTACGACGAAGCGCTGCTGCTCGATGTCGACGGCTTCGTCGCCGAAGGCGCGGGCGAGAACCTCTTCATCGTGCGCGACGGCAGGATCTACGAACCGGAGATCTCGTCGGCCCTGGTCGGCATCACGCGCGACACCGTCATCAAGCTCGCGCAGACGCTCGGCCTCGACGTCGTGTCAAAGCGCCTCACGCGCGACGACATCTACATCGCCGACGAAGCGTTCTTCACCGGCACCGCCGCCGAAGTCACGCCGATCCGCGAACTCGACAACCGCACCATCGGCTCGGGCACGCGCGGACCGGTCACCGAGAAGCTGCAGTCGATGTTCTTCGACGTCGTCAACGCACGCGACGAAAGCCATCTCGACTGGCTGACGTTCGTCTGACCGGCCGATGGAATCCGCTCTGCGCGAGAACACCGCGCGCGACATCGACGTCACCGCGGACGATCTGCCGCTGCATTGTCCGATGCCGTCGATGCTGCTGTGGAACGCGCACCCGCGCGTATTCCTGCCGATCGAGGCCACCGGCTCGGCGCTCTGCCCGTACTGCGGCACCCGCTACACCCTGAAAGGCAGCCCGGCAGCCGGTCACTGAGTGAGGTGACAACCCCCCCGCCTTCCTTCGGTCGGCACCCCCCAGTGGGGGGCCACAGGCCGCTTCGGAGCGGCCGGGCGCGCCCTGTGTCCCTTCGATTGATGGCGATACCCCAGCCTTCCTTCGGTCGGCACCCCCCATGGGGGGGCCAGCTCCCTTGGGACTGAGCCCGGACACAGACAGTCCCTGCGGACTGTTTGTGCCTGGCGAAGGACAGCGGACTCCAGCCGCTGGCAGGCCCGGCGCTCGCTGACCTTGGCAAGCGTGTCCCCGGATCGCATCCTGATCGTGGCCCCGAGCTGGGTGGGAGACATGGTGATGGCGCAGCCGATGTGCGCCCTGCTGCGGGCACACCGTCCGGACGCCGTCATCGATGTGCTGGCACCGGCCTGGGTGCTGCCGCTCGCGCGCCGCATGGCCGAGGTCGCCGAGGTCATCGCCGCCCCGTTCGGACACGGCGAGCTGGCGCTCGGCGCGCGCCGGGCGGTGGCGAGGCAATTGCGCGCGCACCGTTATACACAGGCGATCGTGCTCCCCAACTCGTGGAAGTCCGCCCTCATCCCGTGGCTGGCGGGCATCGGGCGCCGCACCGGTTTCCGCGGCGAGTTTCGCTACGGCCTGCTGAACGACCTGCGCGAATTCGATGCGGCGCAGCTTCCGCGCATGGTCGACCGTTTCGCTGCCCTGGCGCGGGCCGCTGCCGAACCTGCACGGCCAACGCCGCAGCCGCTCCTGCGGACGTCATCCAAGGCCGGGACGTCGGCCCTGCTGGCACGTCTGGGCCTGGATCCGGGCCAGCCGATCGCGTGCTTCTGCCCGGGCGCCGAGTACGGCCCCGCGAAGCGCTGGCCGCCGGCCTACTTCGCGCAACTCGCGCACGAACTGGCCGGTCGCGGCATGCAGGTATGGCTCGTCGGCTCCGGCAAGGACTCGGAAGCGACCCGGGCCATCGCCGCTGCCGCCCCCGGTGCCTGTGTGGACCTTGCCGGCAGGACCACCCTCGACGAAGCGGTCGACCTGATCGGACTCGCAGCGCTCGTGGTGACCAACGACTCCGGCCTGATGCATGTTGCCGCCGCCCTCGGCCGGCCGATGGTGGCGATCTTCGGATCGAGCTCGCCCGACTTCACGCCGCCGCTGTCGCCGCGTGCGGTGATCGTGCGCCATGCGGTGCCGTGCAGCCCCTGTTTCGAGCGCGTGTGTCCGCTGGGCCACTTCGACTGCATGAACCGGCTGCTGCCGGCCCAGGTGCTCGCGGCCGTCGATGCCGCAGAGGCCGCGGCTTGAGCCGGCCTCGGTTCGAGACGCCGGAAGCGGCCGAGGCGGCGTTCTACGACGCCCTCGAGCATGCCGACGTCGAGGCCATGATGGCGGTCTGGTCGGCGGACGAGGAGATCGTCTGCGTGCATCCGGGCGGCGCGCGCCTGGTCGGCCGCATCGACGTGCGCGAGGCCTGGCGCCAGATCTTCAGCAACGGCACGCGCCTGCGGTTCCGCATCGAAGGCCGGGAACAATTGCGGGCGGCCAACCTGTCGGTGCACAGCGTCGTCGAACACATCTCGATCGAGGGCCAACCCACGGTCATCGATCCGGTCCTGGCGACGAATGTGTATGTGCTCTCCGACACCGGCTGGCACCTCTGGCTGCATCACGCCGGCGCGTTGCCAGCCGCAGCACAATCAGACCAAGGACCCGGGCCGACCCTGCACTGAACGCCGCATGACCGCCGACCTCCTTGTTGTCTCCGGCGCCGCATCGACGTGGTCGGCGCCTGCCGGCCGACCCGCTTCGCGCTGATGCCCGTCGCCCGCTCGTCGTACCGTGCGCCGGCATGGCTGCCGGGCCGCCATCTGCAGACGATCTATCCGGCGCTGGCGCTGCGCCCCCGACCACCGTCGTATCGGCGCGAGCGCTGGGAATGGCCGGACGGCGACTTCGTCGACGTCGATCATGTCGACGGACCGCGATCGGCGCCACTGGTGGTCCTGTTCCACGGCCTGGAAGGCAATTCTGGCAGCCACTATGCGGCGGCGCTGATGGGCGCCGTCGCGGCCCGGGGCTGGCGCGGCGCCGTGCCGCACTTCCGCGGCTGCAGCGGCGAGCCGAACCGGCTGCCGCGCGCCTACCATTCCGGCGATGCCGACGAGATCGCACGCATGGTGGCGCGGCTGGCGCCGGCAGCGTCATTGCCGCTGCTGCTCTGCGGCGTATCGCTGGGCGGCAATGCCATGCTCAAATGGCTCGGGCGCGAGGGCGCTGCCGCCACCGGTCTGGTCCGGGCGGCGGTCGCGATTTCCGCGCCGCTCGACCTGAACGCGGCCGGAGCCGCGTTGCGGCACGGATTGAGCCGCCTCTATGCGGCCGAATTTCTGCGCACCCTGAAGCCGAAGACGCTCGCCAAGCTCGACCGCTTCCCCGACCTGTTCGACGCATCGACGATGCGTGCCGCCCGCACCTTCGACGTGTTCGACAATATCTTCACGGCGCCCGTGCATGGTTACCGCGACGTGACCGACTACTGGACGCAGGCGAGCAGCAAAGGCGGACTGGCCGCCATCGCGGTACCGACGCTCGTGCTCAATGCCCGCAACGACCCGTTTCTACCTGCCCGATTCCTGCCCGGCCCGGACCAGGTCGCTGCCGCCGTCGTGCTGGAGCAACCCGAGTCCGGGGGCCATGTCGGCTTTGCTGCCGGCCGGTTTCCCGGGCATCTTAATTGGCTGCCGCAACGCGTCCTCCGGTTTTTCGACGAGAATGCGACCGAAATCACATCCGGATTCCCGAATCCTGCATAAGGCGCGCTAGTTGATGAACGGCAAGGAGAAGCGTAGTGACAACATGAACGGCATCTCGCAGGCCCTGCCTGCCCGGCAGCTGTTCGCGGGCTGGACGGCGGCGGACCCGGATGCGGCACCCACCTCGGTGCGGACGATGGAGGGAGGCAAGCCCGCCGGGGGTCGATCTGAGTTCGACCTTGGGCTCGAAGCGGCCATCGCCGCCATGGCCCGTCAGGAAGAGCAGGGGTTGCGCGATCTGTACGACGCGACCGTGTCGCGCGTGCTCGGTGTCGCCCTCCGGATCACCCGCAACCGGGATGCGGCGGAAGATGTGGTCGCCGAGGTATTCCATCAGGCTTGGCGCAATGCGCAGCGCTACGATCCCGGGCGGGGTGCGGCGCTGACCTGGCTTCTGAACATGTGCCGGTCCCGCGCCATCGATTTCCTGCGCCGCCGCGACCAAGCCGAGTCGCATCCCGATCCGGAAACGCTCGCCGGGGTGGCCGATGTGGACCTCGACAACGACCCGGAGGCCCTGCTGGCCGCGGTGCGCCGCGATAGCGTCCTGCACGCGGCACTGTCCTCGCTCACACCGGTCCAGCGCCAGCTCATCGGCCTCGCCTTCTTTCGCGGGCTCTCGCATCAGGAGGCGGCGGCCCACGTCGGAATGCCGCTCGGGACCGTCAAGACCCATGTGCGCAAAGGCCTGGAACGGCTCTGCAGCGCCCTTGCCATCGAACGCGCACCGAACAGATCCATAGACCAGATATCCGAATGAATACGACCAAAACCTCCGCCACGGATTCCGACGGCATGCTCGACGCTCAGGTGCAGGGAGCCATGCTGCTCTCCATTGAGCCGGTCGAACCAGCCTCCGACCGTGCCGATGCCTTGCGCGACCGGGTGATGGCCATCGCCCGCCCCGCCGCCCCTGAGCCCCAGGAGGCCATTGGCGCCGATACCCACGTCACCATTCGCGCCGACGAAGGCGAGTGGGTACAACGCTCCCCCGGCGTCGAAATGAAGATCCTGCACGACACGCCGGGCAGCCGGTCGGTCCTGTTCCGCATCGCGCCGGGCGGGACCATCCCGGCGCACGGTCATGGCGGCGAGGAAGAGTGCATCGTGCTGAGCGGATCGATCCGCATCGGCGATCACGTGGTGCGGGCAGGCGATTTCCACTTGGCCGATACCGGCAGCGGCCACGCGCCGGTTACCACGACCGCGGGTGCGCTGATCTTCGTGCGCAATGCGCGGGAAATGCGGGTGTAGGGCAGGCAAGTCTGCGGCGTCGGCGCCGGGCGGACGCAGAACCGGAGCGAGCAATGGGATAATCCCGGTTTCCCCGACCGCCACCCCTTGCGCCCATGCCCACCGTTCCTGCCGCCATCTTCAAGGCCTACGACATCCGCGGTGTCGTCGCCACCGCCCTCACCCCCGAAGTCGTCGAGCACATCGGCCGTGCTTTCGGTTCCGAAGCACTCGAGCGCGGCACGCCGTCGGTGGCCATCGGGCGCGATGGGCGGCTCACCGGCCCGGACCTGAGCGCCGCCTTGGCGCGCGGCTTGCGCGCGGCGGGCGCCAACGTGATCGACGTTGGTCGGGTGACCACGCCGATGCTCTACTTCGCGGCGCACCACCTCGGTACCGGTTCTGGTGTGATGGTCACCGGCAGCCACAACCCGCCCGAGTACAACGGCCTCAAGATGGTGATTGCGGGCGAAGCTATCGCTGGCGAGGCTATCCAGAACCTGCGGCATCGCATCGAGTCCGGCGACGTATCGTCGGGCGCCGGGGCGCTGTCGACTGCCGACGTGTCCGGCGCCTACCTGGATCGTGTGGTCGGCGACATCAAGCTGGCGCGGCCGATGAAGATCATCGTCGATGCGGGCAACGGCATCGCCGGCGCCTTCGCACCCGAGCTCTACCGGCGCCTGGGCTGCACGGTGAAGGAGATGTTCTGCGACGTGGACGGCACCTTCCCGAATCACCATCCCGATCCCTCACAGCCGGAGAATCTCGAAGACGTCATCCATGCGCTGGCCAGCGGCCCCGAGGAACTCGGCTTCGCCTTCGATGGCGACGGCGACCGGCTCGGCGTGGTCACCAAATCGGGCAAGATCATCTTCCCCGACCGGCAGTTGATGCTGTTCGCGGCGGACGTGCTGTCGCGCAACCCGGGCGCGCAGATCATCTACGACGTGAAGTGCACGCGCAATCTCGTGCCGTGGATCCGCGAGCGCGGCGGCGTCCCGCTGATGTGGAAGACGGGCCACTCGCTGATCAAGGCGAAACTGAAGGAGACCGGCGCGCCGCTGGCGGGCGAGATGAGCGGCCATATCTTCTTCAAGGAACGCTGGTACGGCTTCGACGACGGTCTGTATGCCGGCGCCCGCCTGCTCGAGATACTCTCGAAGGTCGCGAATCCGAGCGCGGAGCTGGAAGCCTTGCCGGACTCGATCAACACCCCGGAGCTGCAGATCAAGCTGAAGGAAGGCGAGAACTTCGCGCTCATCGACAAGCTGCAGCAGTCGGCCCGCTTCGACGGAGCGCAGGAGATCATCACCATCGACGGGCTGCGCGTGGAGTATCCCGACGGGTTCGGCCTGGCGCGATCTTCCAACACCACGCCGGTGATCGTGCTGCGGTTCGAAGCCGACAGCGCCACCGCGCTGACCCGTATCCAGGAAGCCTTCCGCACAGCGATCCTGCGGGCTGCACCCGAAGCGAGCCTGCCCTTCTAGCCGCTACGGACGTCGCCGATGGCGCCACGCGAACTGCTGCTCGGACGGCAGCCGATCCTCGACCGCGACCAGAACCTGGCTGCATTCGAACTGCTGTTCCGCTCGGGGCATACCAACGACGCCCAAGTCGACGACGACCTCGTCGCGTCAGCCACCGTCATCAACCATGCGTTCTCCGAACTCGGCATCGAAGCCGTGCTCGGTCCCTACCTCGGGTTCATCAACCTTCCCGGGGCACTGATCCACAGTGACGTCATCGAGTTGCTGCCGCGCGAACGCGTGGTGCTCGAAGTGCTGGAGACGGTCGAAGTCAACGATGCGCTGGTCGAGCGCCTGAAGGCACTGAAGGCATCGGGATTCCGCATCGCGCTCGATGACTACGTGGGCCACGAGGACGAGTACGACGCCGTGCTCGATGTGGTCGACGTCGTGAAGGTCGATGTCGAGGCCCTCAGCCTGAACCGGCTGGCAGCGGTGATGGCGCGGCTGCAGCGGCGGCCGCTGGTCCTGCTGGCCGAGAAGGTGAACACCGCCGCCGAAGCCAAAGCCTGCTTCGATCTCGGCTTCGACCTGTTCCAGGGCTACTACTTCGCCAAGCCGCTGATCCTGCGCGGTGCCCGGCACCCGGCCACCGAATCAGCGATGGTGCAGCTATTGGCGGCGCTGGCCGGCAGCCGCGACATCGCCGTGCTCGAACCACTGTTCGCCTCGAGCCCCGAACTGTCACGCGGCCTGCGGCGCCTGGTCGATGCGTTCCTCGGCACGACCCATGGCGAGATCCGGTCGGTGTCGCACGCCCAGGTGCTGGTGGGCCGCCGGCCGTTGCGGCGGCTGCTCGAACTGCTCGTGTACACGGTGGCGGGTTCACCCGATGCGCGGTTCCCCAGCCCGCTGCTGGTGCTCGCGGCAACCCGCGCGCGCCTGATGGAGACGCTGGCCCGCGACTGGCCCGGCGTCACCGCGGGCATGCGCGAACAGGCGTTCCTGGCCGGCAACCTGTCGCTCGCCGGTGCGCTGCTCGCATCGCCGATGAACGAAGTGCTGGCCTCGCTGCCGCTGGTGGATCCGGTCCGCGCGGCGCTGCTCGAGCGCTCCGGTGCCCTGGGCGACATGCTGCGTCTCGTGGAGCGCATCGAGCAGGCCGACTCGGACAGCGTCGCTGTGTTGCTCGCCGATCTGCCATTCCTCGGGGCCGAGCGCGTCAACGAGGCCTACGTGCAGGCGATCGAATGGGCGAACCGCTTCGGTCCGGCGGCAACGGCGGCTGATCCGGTATCGCCGCTGCGGGCACACACCAGAATCTGATGCCGGCCCGCCCGGTTTGCCGGGCGGGCAGTGGCGGTGCGGCTCAGCCGCCCTCGACCTTGCTCTTCAGCGCCTGCAGGCCGGCCTTGTAGATGCGCTCGTACAGCGCCGTGAGGCTGGCGTCGTCCTGGCCTGCCGGCGCCGGGTCCTGCCAGTAGTTCACGCGGGTGAAGCGTCCGGTCCAGATCACCTCGGTTTCACCGTTGCCGGCGTCGTTCACATCGATGGTGGAGTAATAGTCGCTCGCCAGCACTGCACCGTCGGCATAGACATAGCTCAGCCGCATGGCGAGCGGTTCGTACTCGACGCATTTCTCGCGGACACGCGTGCCGTTGCCGCGCACCAGTTCGCGGATGGCGCCGACCTCGTTGCGCTTCCTCAGCACCAGCTTGCTCGATTGCAGGACGGTGAGCCACCGCGCGATGCCGGCGAAATCGCCGACATAGGCCCAGACCGCCTCGGGCGACCCTTTGATGCGGATGGTCTGCGTCGTCGACAGTTCGTGGGCCGGCTCGGCCCATGCGCTGCACGGGATCAACGTGGCGGCGCCCAGCACGGCAAGCATTTCGCGTCGATTCATGGCTCTCTCCCTGATGTGGTTGTGACTTCGATCGACATCGTATGCGCAACGACGG
>JAYTTO010000473.1:0-4624 GCA_043744975.1 Betaproteobacteria bacterium
CTCAAAGCACCAGCAGATGCCGCTTCGTGGCGCCGTTCACCGCGGCAAGCGAAATCCCAGCGTCGAACGTGACGAACATCCCTTGATGCCGGACCGACAGGGCGAGGAGATACACGGTGGCCAGTAGTGCCCGCATCGGCGGCGGCGCCACTCAATAGGTGTCTTCGCCGCGCAATCGATTCACCAGTTCGTTGCTGACGATACCGCCGCGTTTCTCGAACGGGCGCATGCCGTAGATTGCCCGTGGCGCCTGCACGCCTTGCGGGCTGATGGTATCGGTCACAGCGCGTCGCGCAAGTTCCGAGATCACCAGGCCGACGGATTTCTTCTTCCGCCTGGCGCGGTCCTTCGCGGCGTTGAGGACGTCGTCCTCGATGTCGAGCGTGATTCGCATGAACATCACGCTAACGCAGCAAACATCCTGCATCAAGCTGATCTTTCAGCCGATGAAGGCCCTGCGCAACCTAACAGGTTGCGTGTTTTACCTTATGCGCCGACTACCCCGCCAGCACTTCGTCGATCAGCTCGATCCAGTGCTTCACCGGCATCGCGGTGCCGCCTTGCAGATGGGTGAGGCAGCCGATGTTGGCGGTGGCGATGACCGTCGGGTCGCCCGAGTGCAGCGCTTCGAGCTTGTTCGACAGCAGCCGCTGCGACAGCTCCGGTTGCAGCAGCGAATAGGTGCCGGCCGAGCCGCAGCACAGGTGTGAGTCGGGCACGATCGTGAGATCGAAGCCGGCCGCCGTCAGCAGCGTTTCGGCGTGGCCGCGTAGCTGCTGTCCGTGCTGGAGCGTGCAAGGCGAGTGGTAGGCGAGCGGGCGCCGCGGCTTGCCGTTCGCGGCGTTCTCCAGAAGTGGTACCAGCGCCGCCGTCTCGGTCGCCAGCAGCTCCGACAGATCCTTCGTCGCACCCGACACGCGCCTGGCCTGCGCGGCCCACGCCGGGTCGTTCTCGAGATGATGGCCGTATTCCTTCACCGTGACGCCGCAACCGCTCGCGGTCATCACGATGGCCTCGGTGCCGCTGTCGAGCAGCGGCAGCCAGGCGGCGACGTTGCGCCGCATGTAGTCGCGGCCTTCGTCCTGGTAGTTGAGGTGGAACGACACGGCGCCGCAGCAGCCGGCGCGTTCGGCCTTCACCAGCGAGATGCCGATGCGGTCGAGCACCCGGGCCGCGGCCGGATTGATGTTGGGCGCGAGCAGCGGTTGCACGCAGCCGTCGAGCACCACCATGCGCCGCTTGTGGCGCGCGGCGGGCCACGGTGTGGCTGATGATTGCACCGCCGGCAGCTTCTTCTTCAACGCGGCCGGCAGCAGGCCGCCCATCGCGCGGCCCACGGCCAGGCCGGTGCCGAACAGGACCGGGCGCGGCAGGCCCGTGCTGAGCGCCTTGCGCTTCAGACCATCCAGCGTGCCGCGGCCGACCTGGTCCTCGACCACCTTGCGGCCGATGTCGATCAGCTTGCCGTACTCGACACCCGACGGGCAGGTGGTCTCGCACGCGCGGCAGGTGAGGCAGCGGTCGAGATGGAGCTGGGTCTTGGCCGTGGCCGGGGTGCCTTCCACCACCTGCTTGATGAGGTAGATGCGGCCGCGCGGGCTGTCGAGTTCGTCGCCGAGCAACTGGTAGGTGGGGCAGGTGGCGAGACAGAAGCCGCAATGCACGCAGGTGCGCAGGATGCGTTCGGCTTCCTTGCCCTCGGGCGTGTCCTTGATGAAATCGGCGAGATTGGTCTGCATGGGGTCGGAGGCGGCAGGGGTCAGAACGCCGGATGCAGGCGCCGCGCGCCGAACACGCCGTGCGGGTCGAGCGATTGCTTGAGCCGCTGGTGCAGGGCGAGCATGCCGGGGGCGAGGCGCAGGATGCCGTCGGTCTTGTTGCCGCCGCGGTAGAGCGTGGCGTAGCCGCCGGCCGCAGCCGCTGCTGCGTGAATCTTGTCCGGGTCGGCGTTGCCGGCGATCCAGCGCAGCGCGCCGCCCCATTCGACCAGCGTCGGGCCGAGGTCGAGCGGGGTGGCGGTGCTGCGCAGCGAGACGCGCCACAGCGTGGTGTGCCGGGCGAAATGGCTGTGCCGCTGGTCGCGCACCGAGTCCCAGAATGCGGCGCCGTCGGCCACGACCTCGCCACCGATGCGGGTCCGCGCGGCCTCCACGGCCGGTTGAGCGCCCGACAGCCGCACGCTCAGCACGTCGTCGTGATGACAGGTGGCGGAGATCGGCAGCGGCTTGCCGGCCCACTGGTTCAGGGTGACGATCGCATCGGTTTCGGACGATTCCAGGGCGAGGGTGAGTTCGGTGCGTGGCACCGGCAGCACCTTGAGCGACACCTCGGTCAGCAGGCCGAGCGTGCCGCAGGCGCCGGCCATGAGCCGCGACAAGTCGTAGCCGGCGACATTCTTCATCACCTGGCCGCCGAAGCGCAGTTCGGCGCCGCTACCGTCCATCACCTTCACGCCCAGCACGTAGTCGCGCGCCGAGCCGGCGGAGGCACGGCGCGGGCCCGAGAAGCCGGCGCTGACGACGCCGCCGATGGTGCTGCCGGGGCCCAGGCGCGGCGGTTCGAACGCGAGCATCTGGCCCTTGTGCGCGAGCACGGTCTCGAGGTCGTCCAGGCTGGTGCCGGCGCGTGCCGTGACCACGAGTTCGGACGGTTCGTAGTCGATGATGCCGGCGTGCGCGGTCGTGTCGACGATGTCGCCGTCGAGTGCGACGCCGTAGAAATCCTTGCTGCCGCCACCGCGGATGCGCAGCGTGCGCTTGTCGGCAACGGCGCGGCGGATGGTCTCAGCGAACTGTTCGATCATGGGTGCGGCGGAGTCTGCGGGTGGCGGTGGTCGGCATGACGATGATGAGGCGCCGACGTTGGGCGGCATTGGTGGTGCATCGAGGCGATGCGTCGAGGTGGTGTGTCAAGGCGGTGCGTCGAGTTGGTGCGTCGAGGCGATGCGGTATCCGCGAAGCTTGCAGCGCGTGGTCGGCGTCGTGTCAGAACCGCGGCAGGTCGGGGAACGCCTCCTGGCCGCGGGTCACGTGCATCGCGCCGTACTCGGCGCAGCGTTGCAGCGTCGGGATCGCCTTGCCCGGATTGAGCAGGCCGACCGGATCGAACGCGCGCTTGACGGCACGGAAGGTCTCGAGCTCGGTGCTGTCGAATTGCACGCACATCTGGTTGATCTTCTCGATGCCGACGCCGTGCTCGCCGGTGATGGTGCCGCCGACCGCCACGCACAGCTCAAGGATGCGGGCGCCGAACTCCTCGGCGAGCGCCTGCTGGCCCGGAATGTTCGCATCGAACATGATCAGCGGATGCAGGTTGCCGTCGCCGGCGTGGAACACGTTGGGGCACTGCAGGCCGAACCGCTGCGACAGCGCGTCGATGCCCTTCAGCACCTCGCCCAGCCGGCGCTTCGGAATCGTGCCGTCCATGCAGTAGTAGTCGGGCATGAGCCGCCCCACCGCCGGGAACGCCGCCTTGCGGCCGGACCAGAACAGCAGGCGCTCGGCATCGTTGCGCGAGAGGCGGCATTCGGTGGCGCCGCTGTCGCGCAGCACCTGCGACATGTGCTCGATCTCGGCCGCCACTTCTTCCGGCGTGCCGTCGGACTCGCACAGGATCACGGCGGCGGCATCGAGCGGATAGCCGGCGTGCACGAACTGCTCGACCGCGCCGGTGGCGAGCTTGTCCATCATCTCGAGGCCGGCCGGGATGATGCCGGCGGCGATGACGTTGGCGACCGCCTCGCCCGCCTGTTCGAGCGAGTCGAACGACGCCATCACCACGCGCGCGAGCTGCGGCTTGGGCAAAAGCTTCACGGTGATCTCGGTGACGATGCCGAGCAGGCCTTCGGAGCCGGTGATCAGCGCCATCAGGTCGTAGCCGGCGGCATCGAGGCCTTCGCCGCCCAGCTCGAGGATCTCGCCCTCGATGGTGACGAGGCGCAGCGCCATCACGTTGTGCACCGTCAGGCCGTACTTGAGGCAGTGCACGCCGCCGGAGTTCTCGGCGACGTTGCCGCCGATGGAGCAGGCGATCTGCGACGACGGATCGGGCGCGTAGTAGAGACCGTGGCGGGCGGCGGCTTCGGAAATGGCGAGATTGCGCACCCCCGGCTGCACCCGTGCGGTGCGGGCCACGGGATCGAGCGCGAGGATCGACTTCATCTTCGACAGGCCGAGCGTTACGGCCGCCGGGTTCGGCTGCGCGCCGCCGGAGAGGCCGGTGCCGGCGCCGCGCGGCACGATCGGCACCCGCGCGGCGCTACAGATCTTCATCACGGCCGCGACCTGCGCTTCGTTCTGCGGGAGCGCCACCACCATCGGCATCGCGCGCAGCGCCGACAGGCCGTCGCACTCGTAGGGGGTCATGTCCTCGGCCGAGTCGAACAGGCACTCGGGCGGCAGCACCGCGGTGAGGCGGCGCACCAGCTCGGCCTTGTCGGCCAGCGGCGGCAGCAGGGCGTCGATCGCTTCAGGCTTTCCCAAGATGGCTACTCCTGTGGGGTGACGAGCACGGCCCGGAAATCGTTGACGTTGGTGAGCGTCGGGCCGGTGATGACGAGGTTGCCCAACGCGGAGAAGAAACTGTACCCGTCATTATCGGCGAGGTGCTTTTTGGCGTCCACACC
>JAYTTO010000474.1:0-2014 GCA_043744975.1 Betaproteobacteria bacterium
TCCATCCGATTCCTATTCGGCAGCCCGCGGAGACACGATGACGGTACGCCAGACGCACACGGTGGTGGCAAAGCCAGGGGCCTATACCTTCTCGCCACGTTCGACCGCCTTGATCGTCATCGACATGCAGCGCGACGCGGTCGAGGCCGGTGGCTGGAGCGACCACGCCGGGAACGACGTGAAGCGGCTCGGCGCCATCGTCCCGGTCGTGCGCAAGCTGCTCGACGTATGCCGCGCGGCCGACGTCGGCATCATCCACGCGCGCGAAGTGTTCCGGCCCGATCTGGCCGATTGCCCGGCGTCCAGACGCAGGCGGGGTGATGCCAGGCACCGCATCGGTGATGCCGGGCCGCTCGGCCGCATCCAGATAGCCGGTGCTCCCGGGGCGGAAATCCTGCCGGCGCTCGCGCCCAAAGGCACCGAGATCGTCATCGACAAGCCCGGCAAGGGCGCCTTCTATGCCACGGCCCTGGGCGAGATCCTGCGGCTCAAGGGCATCACCCACCTGCTGTTTGCCGGTGCAGTGACCGACGGGGCCGTGCAGACCACCTTCCGCGAAGCGAGCGATCGCGGCTACGAGTGTCTGCTGGTGGAGGACGCCACCGACAGCTATGCGGCCGAATTCAAGCGTACCACGCTCGACATGCTGGCGGCTCCCGCGGCCCCGGTCGGATGGACCGCGTTGTGCAGCGATGTCGCCAACGCGCTGGCCGGCTGAGTCCGCTTGCGCTTGTCGCCATGCGCCGGCATCCGGTGCGGCACGGACAGTTCCGGGTCGATGTTCGCGGCGGGGTGCGCGGCGCACGCTATGATTGCACTGGTGCGGTTCGGCAAGGGCCGCGCCCGTCCCCGATAGTCGACCCGATGCCTCCACCGAATTTTCTCGCCTTCGCCGGCAGCCTGCGCACAGCGTCGCTCAACAAGAAGCTGATCCGGGTGGTTGCCGATAGCGCCTCGGCCGCCGGGGCGCGGGTGACCTTGATCGACCTGCGCGATTTTCCGCTGCCGCTCTACGACGGGGATCTCGAAGCGGCCGAAGGATTGCCCGTCAATGCCCGCCGCCTCAAGGACCTGTTCATCGCGCATCAGGGCCTGCTGGTGGCGTGCCCGGAGTACAACAGCTCGATCACGGCGGTGCTGAAGAACACGATCGACTGGGTGTCGCGCCAGGACGGCGCCGAGCCCGGCACCGTGCCCTACGACGGCAAGGTGGCGGGCCTGTTCTCGGCGTCGCCGGGCAACTTCGCCGCCCTGCGGTCGCTGGAGACGACCCGCGGCATCCTGCTGCAGCTGGGGGTTCTGGTGGTGCCGCAGCGCCTCGCGGTGGCACGGGCACACGAGGCTTTCACCGATACCGGCGCCGTGCGCGAGCCGGCCGTCAAATCCGCGCTGGAGGCGGTGGTGGCGAGCGTCGTGAAGGTTGCAACGCGGATGAATGCGTGAGACGGCAGCGGCCAGGCTGGTCGCCGTCGCGTCAACGGCGGGCTGTGGCCGCGGCGGCACCGATCCTCACGTGCACCCCGGCAGTGCGCTCTCGGGTGAAGACGCCCGGGTGTAGTGCGGAGTTGCGCGGGCAGCAGGACCTGGGTCCCCCTGGCGCAGGCCGAACGCCAGGACTCACCCCCGCTGTGGCGGCCCTCGCTGAGGCGGCCCTCGCCGTGAAGCAAAGGCCGGGTGGGCACATGGGTTGCAACCCGATCGAATCGTTGCCGCGCGTGGAGACCCGCCTCTGACATGTCAGCTTCCAGTCATTTCGACGAGATGTATCGGGTCGACGGTTCCATCCGGCCGCACTATCAGCCGTTGTCCGACTGGATCGCCGCCACCCCGGTCGATCGGATCAAGCAGATGCGGGAGGCGGCCAACATGCTGTTCCATCGCGTCGGCATCACCTTCGCCGTCTACGGGGAGGAGGCCGGGGCGGAGCGCCTGATCCCGTTCGACATGCTGCCGCACGTCATTCCGCTGGAGGAGTGGGCGATGCTGCAGCGTGGACTCGAACAGCGCGTCAAGG
>JAYTTO010000475.1:0-4472 GCA_043744975.1 Betaproteobacteria bacterium
TGGCGCTGGCGAACGCGCTGCGCGCCTCCACCACCCATCGCCATGACTATCTCGGTGCCTATGTCGCCGATCTCGGCAATGTCATCGACTTCGATGCGATCCGGACCGCCGGTGTGCGCGTCGGTGTCGACCCGCTCGGCGGGGCCGGCGTGCACTATTGGGCGCGCATCGCGGAGCACTACCGGCTCGACCTCACGGTCGTCAACGACGCCGTCGACCCGACCTTCCGGTTCATGACCGTGGATTGGGACGGACGCATCCGCATGGACCCCTCGTCCCCGTTCGCGATGCAGCGGCTGCTCGACATCAAGGACCGGTTCGATGTCGCCTTTGCCTGCGATACCGATCACGACCGGCATGGCATTGTCACAGCCCGGGGCGGCCTCCTGCCGCCGAATCACTATCTGTCGGTGATGATCGACGACCTGTTCGTGAACCGCCCGCAGTGGAGTCCGGCGGCGGCCGTGGGCAAGACCGTCGTCAGCACGAGCCTGATCGACCGCGTGTGTTCGCGTCGCGGGCGCCGGCTGTACGAGGTACCGGTGGGCTTCAAGTGGTTCGCCGACGGACTGGAGCAAGCCGCGCTCGGTTTTGCGGGCGAGGAAAGTGCCGGTGCGACGTTCCTGCGCCGCAACGGGACGGTCTGGACCACCGACAAGGACGGCCTCGTCCCGGCGCTGCTGGCGGCCGAGATCACGGCGCGGCGTGGACGCGACCCGGGCATGCTCTACGAAGAGCTGACGCGCGAACTGGGGAATCCGGTTGCCGATCGTCGCGATGCGGCGGCGACGCCATTACAGAAGAAGCGGCTGTCAGCGCTGTCGGCGGCGGACATCACGGCTGCGACGCTCGCGGGCGAGGCAATCACAGGCATCCTCGACCAGGCGCCGGGCAACGGTGCGGGCATCGGGGGCATCAAGGTGAGCACGGCCAATGGCTGGTTCGCCGCTCGCCCGTCGGGCACCGAGGAAATCTACAAGATCTACGCCGAAAGCTTCAACGGGGCCGATCACCTGCACCGGATCCTGGGTGAAGCCCAGCACATCGTCGACCGGGCGATCGCCGGCGACGATGCCCGCTAGCCGTTATGTCGCCGCCACGACGAGCCGGGAGGTATCCACGCTCTTCACGCCCTTGATCTTCTCGGCGATCGCCTTGACCTGGTCGATTGCGTCCTGGCTGGCGAGCTTGCCCTTGAGCATGACCACACCGTGCTTCGTCTTCACGCCGACGTGGAATCCCTTGGACAGGCTGCTGGCCATGATCGCCGACTTCACCTTGGTGGTGATCCAGCTGTCGGACACCACGGCCTCAGTCTTTTCGGTGACCGTTTCCTTGTCTGGTGCGGCCGTGTCGGCGGCGGTGGCATAGGACGTTCCCAGGCCCAGGCCGGCGGTGAGGCCGGCGAGGAGCATGGCATTGCACAAGAGGGTCTTGGAGATCCGGGTTTTCATGTTGGGGACTTTCGTGAACTGGGGAATCGGGCACGACCGAGCGGCTCCGGGCGCCGGACGGCGCTGCCGCATGGGGCGTGATGAAGCTTCAGGTTGCGCCCGGGCGCCCGCCGCCGTCTGTGAGCTGCATCGAGCGATGGCCGTAGGAGGATTCCGACGTCGGACGGGTCTACCGCTACCCGTCCTGGCAGTTCCCGGATTGCCCGCGTGGCCTGGAGGCCATCCATCCAGGGCATCTGCAGGTCCATGAGAATCGCGCCGTAGTCGTGCGCCGCAGCCAGTACTCCTCGTTGGCGGCGCCGTTCATGCGGGCCAATGCCGCTTCGAGTTTGGTCTTGCTGGTATGCAGATAGGGCTGCCGGCCGCTTCTGCAGTACCGGTTCTAGTCCTGAGGCCGGTCGACCGGTTTCATGAACGGCTCGTCGCTGTCGGCAGCGTCACCGCCATACTCGCGTCGCGCGCGCCGTTGCCGCAGCAGATCCCAGCACTGGCCGAGTTCCTCGGTCACCAGTTTCAGCCGCGGCGCGTTCTCCTCCTGGGCCGCCATGTCGTTGCGCAGTCGGTGTTCTTCGTCGACCAGCTTGTTGATGTGTTCGAACACCTTCTTGTCATTCATCGCCTGGCCGGTCACGGTCGGGACCGATGGCGGGGAAGCGCTCACGACCAGTAGCCCTTGCGTTCATAGGCGTCGTGCAGGCGCTGTTCGTAGCCGCGCTCGATCATCTCCGCCTCGTCCCGTTCGGGACTGTGCCTCACCTGGTCGCGCGTGAGTCCGACATGCACGGTGCTGGTCGCCCAGTCGATGCGGTCGACCCAGTGCAGCGCCACGAGAACCTTCCGGCCGCCGGGCAACCAGTTGCGGGTATCGATCACCAGATACCGGATGGCCCAGGACTCATCGTCGAACACGAAGTCGTCGACATGGCCGATGCTGCCATCGGCGGCGTGGATCTCGTAGCCGGTGACTTCGTTGCTGCTGCGCAGGTGCACATCCTCGGGCGCGGTATCGTCATGCGGCGGCACGTTGGCGGCGGCGACGTAGGCGAAGGTGGGCAGGTACGGCGGCACCATCGGGAAGCCGCCCAGCCCCCCGCCGCCCCAGTATTGCGGATAGGCAAAGTAGCTCAGGTATTCGCGTTCGTGCCGCCGCGACACCGGTTGGTGGGTATCGATGTCCGGTCCGCCCTCCACCTGCTTGCGGGTGAGTGCGACATCGATGTTGGCGCCGGTTCCGAGGGGCTGCCTGACCGCATACGGGGACACGAGGACCTGGCGGCCCGGCAACCAGGCGCCGGTGTCGACGACAAGGTAGCGGATCGCCCACGACTGGTCGTCGAAGTAGGCCGACGTCACATGTCCTATCGCTCCATCGGTTGCGGTGACGGTGGAGTCGGTGAGGTGGTCCAGGGTGCTGAGCATCGGATGGCTCCTGTCGGCGGATCGGTGAAGTGCTCGGGCGCAGAGGACCAATGGTGCTCGCCCTGCCCGGGCCGCGTATGTGCGCTGGCATACGCTCGGGGCCCACCGGTCGGTCCGTGCCGGGCGCCGATGCCGCGGCGCCGGACGAAACCGACCCGGCCCCGCGCTATAGTGCGGATGGCTGTACGACAACGAAAACCTGGGAGGAACCCGGACATGGACCGTACCTTGTGGTTGAAGCATATCGGCGCGCTTGCGTCGCTGGTGTTCGCGACGACGGCCGTCGCGGCCGACAACGTCAGGATCGCGCACATCGACCCGCTGAGCGGCCCGTTCGCCATCGTCGGCGAGAGCGTCGGGCACATGCTGCGCGCGGCGATCGACGAGGTAAACGCCGGTGGCGGCGTGCTCGGCGGCGCCAAGCTCGAACTGCAGGAGTACGACAGCAAGGGCAGTCCGCAGGAAGCCGTGCTGCTCTTCAAGCAGATCGTCGATTCGGGAATCCATTTCATCTCGGTCGGGTCCGGCTCGCACATCGCGCACGCGTTGATCGACACGATCAACAAGCACAACAGCCGCAACCCGGAGCAGGCCGTGCTGCTGCTCAACGTCGCCGCGCAGGATCCGTTGCTGACCAACGAGAAATGCAGCTTTTGGCATTTCCGTTGGGAGGCGAATACCGACATGCGCGTCAACGCGCTGACCGATTTTATCGCCCGGCAGAAGGGCACGCCCAAGGTCTACCTGATCAATCAAGACTACGCCTTCGGTCAGGCCATCAGCAAGGCCGCCAAGGAGATGCTGGCGGCCAAGCGGCCCGACATCAAGGTCGTGGGCGATGATCTGCACCCGCTCGGCAAGGTGAAGGACTTCGCGCCCTACGTGTCGAAGATCAAGGCGTCGGGAGCCGATGTCGTGCTCACCGGCAACTGGGGTCCCGACCTGTCGCTGCTTATCAAGGCGAGCAAGGATGCCGGCCTGGAGGTGCTGTATTACACGCTCAATGCCAACAATGTTGGCGTACCGGGCTCCATCGGCAAGGCCGGTGGCGATCACATCCGGCAGATCTCCTCATGGCACGCCAACATCGCGAACAACAAGCTGGAGACCTTCGCCAACGACTACAGGAAGCGCTTCAACGAGGACTTGTCGCTGTCGCTGCCCAAGCTGCAGGTGGACATGCTCGCCAAGGCGATCAACACGGCGCAGTCGGCCGACCCGGTCAAGGTCGCGAAGGCGTTGCACGGCATGCGCTTCCCGGGCGATACCGGCGAAGTCTGGATGCGTGCCGACGATCACCAGTTGATCATGCCGGAGTACATCGCCACCTTCACCAAGGCCGGCGGCGCGGTGAAATACGACGCCGAGGGGACCGGCTACGGCTGGAAGACCGATGCCCGCCTCGAAGCGAAGGACGTGGCGCTGCCGACCACCTGCAAGTTCGAGGTGCCGCAGTAACGGTGCCCGGCCCGGCCGCCCGATTCAGCGGCCGGGCGTTGCCAGATCCTTGAACGTTGCGCGCAGCAGGTTCTTCTGGATCTTGCCGGGCGTGTTGCGCGGCAGGTCGCCGACGAACAGCACCAACTTCGGCACCTTGTA
>JAYTTO010000476.1:0-7465 GCA_043744975.1 Betaproteobacteria bacterium
TGGCTGGTGCTGAGCTGGAACTACTCCGAGGGCGAACGCGCGGGCTACGTACAGAAGCTGTCGAAACGCGGCTGGGTGTGCAAGACCTGGGAAGGCGAACTGGCACTGGTGACCATGCCCGGCACGGTCGCGGAGAAGTTCTTCTTCACCGTCCGCGACGACGGCATTGCCGCCCGGATCAACCAGAGCATGGGCCGCCGTGTCACCCTCGACTATCACCAGCACGTCGGCATCCCGAGCAGTTGTTTCGGGGAGACCGGGTACTTCCTCACCGGCGTGCATTCGATCACCGAGCCGACGCTGACGCCGGACAACGCACCGGCGGCGGCGCCGACACCGACACCGACACCGACACCAGCCGCGCCTGCAACCACCGCACCCGCGCCCGTACCGCAGAAGTGATATCCGTCTCATCCCATCCTGGAGGACCAAGCGCATGAACGATGTCCTGATCGTGACCGGCGCCGGCCGGGGAATCGGTGCCGCCATTGCCAAGCTCGGCGCCAAGTCCGGCTTCAAGGTCTGCGTCAACTACGCCCGCAGTCGCCAGCAGGCCGAGTCAGTGGTCGCTGACATCCGCGCGGCCGGGGGCACCGCCATCGCGGTACAGGCCGACGTGAGCGACCGCGCCGAGGCGAAGCGCCTGTTCGAGACGGTCGACCTGGAACTCGGCATCGTCACCGCCCTGGTCAACAATGCCGGCATCACCGGCCCGCTGCGCGCGACCGCCGAAGTCGACAGCGAGCTGCTCGATCACCTGTTCGCCACCAACGTCTACAGCCTGTTCTGGTGTTGCGGCGAGGCCGTGCGCCGGATGTCCCGCAAGCACGGCGGCGGCGGCGGATCGATCGTGAACATCGGTTCGATCGCCTCGCGCTACGGCGGCATGGCCGGAATGGTGGCCTATGCCGCCTCCAAGGGTGCGCTCGACAGCTTCACCGCCGGCCTGGCCCGGGAAGTCGGCCACGACGGCATCCGCGTCAACTGCCTGCGTCCCGGCACCACCCGGACCGACATCCTGGGCCCGATCGGCGGCGACGAAATGGCGGCCCGGGTCGCGGCCAACACCCCGCTTGGCCGGCTCGGCGAACCAGAGGAGATCGCCGAAGCCGCCATCTGGCTGGTCTCCGACAAGGCTTCGTTCACCCACGGCGCCTTTCTCGACGTCTCCGGCGGCAGGTAACCCGTGACGACTACCCCAGACTCCCTGCGACTCATCCGATGACCGCTTCCGCCACAACCATCACCGCGATCGCGGCCGGCTTCTACCGCATTCCGCTGCCGGTCACCCTCACCGACAGCACCCACGGCGAGATGACCCATTTCGAGCTGATCACGGCCCGCGTGACCAGCAGCGACGGTGCCGATGGTGTCGGCTACACCTATACGGTCGGCACCAACGGCGCGGCGATCCACGCCACCATCGAACGCGACCTGGCGCCCGCGCTGGTGGGCCAGGACCCCGACCTGATCGAAGGGCTGTGGCAGAAGATGTGGTGGCGCGTGCACTACGGCGGCCGCGGCGGCGCGGCGACCATGGCCATGTCGGCGATCGACGTCGCGCTCTGGGACCTGAAGGCGAAGAGGCTCGGCACGCCGCTCTGGAAACTGCTCGGCGGCTTCGACGCGAAGGTGCCGGTCTACGCCGGCGGCATCGACCTCTGGTTCACCCTCGATGCCCTGCTCGCGCAGACCGACGGCAATCTGGCCAAGGGCTTCCGGGCGATCAAGATGAAGGTGGGGCGCCCGAAGCTGTCCGAAGACGTGGCCCGCGTGCAGGCCATGCGCGCGCACTTGGGCCCCGACTTTCCGCTGATGGTGGACGCGAACATGCGCTGGAGCGCCGACGAGGCAATCCGCGCGGCGCGGGCGTTCCAGCCGTCGCAACCGGTCTGGCTGGAGGAGCCGACCATCCCCGACGACATCGCCGGCAACGCGCGCATCCTGCGCGACGGCGGCCTGCCGCTGGCCACCGGCGAGAACCTGCACACGCTGCACGAGTTCCAGAACCTGATCGCCGCCGGCGCCGTCAGCTTCCCGGAACCGGATGTCACGGTCTGCGGCGGCGTCACCTCGTTCATGAAGATCGCCCGGCTCGCCGAGGCCAGCAACCTGCCGGTCACCTCGCATGGCGCGCACGACATCACCGTGCACCTGCTCGCCGCGTGCCCGAACCGCTCCTATCTCGAAGCCCACGGTTTCGGCCTCGACCGCTACATCGCCGAGCCGCTGGTGATCGCGGACGGCTTCGCGGTGGCACCTGACCGGCCCGGCCACGGGATCGTGTTCGACTGGGCCGGCCTGGCGGCGCTGAAGTCCTAGCGACGTTGCTGCCGGACAGCGTCAGAGTCATCGTCCGCGACTGGCTCAATGCCAACCATGTCGTGCTGCTCGACGGCGACGACAACGTCCTGATCGACAGCGGCTACGTCACCCACGCCGACACCACGTTGCGGTTGATCCGCGAGCAACTCCGGGGCCGTCCGCTGCCGCGCCTGATCAACAGCCACTGCCACGCCGACCACATGGGCGGCAACGCGGCCGTCCAGCGCGCGTTCGGTTGCAGCATTGCGGTGCCCGAAGGCGAGGCCCCGCTGATCGCGCGCTGGGACACCCGGGCGCTATGGATCGACTGGGCCGGCCAGCGGGCCGAGCGCTTCGCCGTCGATGCGGTGATCCGGTCCGGCGACAGGCTCCGCATGGGCGGCCTCGACTGGACCGTGCTCGAGGCACCGGGACACGACATGGGCGCGGTGATGTTCTGGAATCCGGCGCATCGGCTGCTGATCTCCGGCGACGCCCTCTGGCGACACGGGTTCGGCGTGGTGCTGCCGGGAACCGGCTGGCGCGAACGCCTCGCGGCCACGCGCGACACCTTGCTCCGCATCCAGGCGCTCGCGCCGTTGCAGGTGATCCCCGGGCACGGCGAGGTCTTCGGCGATGTTGCCGCCGCCATCGCCATCGGCCTCGCTCGCGTCGACGCCTTCGAACGCGACGAGAGCCGGCTGGCGCGCCACGCGGTCAAGGTCATGTTCTCGTTCGCGCTGATGGACCTGGGCAGCATCGACCGCGATGCGCTGCCAGACTATCTGGCGGCAGCCCCCATCTACGGCGAATACGATGCCCGGTTTCTCGGCCTGGGCCTGGACGGGCTAGCCGACTGGCTCGTGAACGACCTCTCACGGGCCGGCGCGGTGCGGCTGGAGGGCGGCCGGGTAGTGTCGGCAGGCTAAGGCTGGTCTGGGCAGTGCCGGGCTTCGGCCAAAGCGGCGATCAGCAGTGCGACATCAGTCGTTGCGGCGCATCACCGAGGACCCGCCGCGAGCGTCGAGAGCATTGCGCGCATCCTGTGCCGGGCGCCGTCCCCGGGTGCACAAGTAGTCGCGGGCCAGCACGAACCGGGGTCCGCCCGGACCCGCCTCGTACGCCGGCTGCCATTGGCTCGTGTAGTTCGGCGCCCAGCCGCCGTCGCTGCGCCCGAAGGAATAGACGCGCCACTCGTTGGGCGCGCAGCGGATGCCCTCGAACGTGGTCTGGCGCTTGCCGTCGGGCGTGATGGTGATCAGGACATACCGGACGACGTCATCGGGATCGACCGACACGCTGGCCCGATCCACAACGGCGGAGCCACCTTCGACGTGCGGCCACTCGATCGATACCAGTTCGTTCGACAAAGGCCCTCGGGGTGGCTGCGGCTGCTGTTCGGGCAGGCGCTCGTTCGGCAGCTCGAGCGGCGGGCGTCCCTTGGTCGGTTCCGTGCCGGGAACCACATGTCCGGCGCGGTCGTATTGCTGGGCCTGCGCGAGGCCGCCGCTCGTGACCAGAAGCAACATCGAGGCTCGCAATAGCGTCGTCGTCTTCATTACTCACTCCTCACCGATGCAATACCGCCAGACTGCCAGAGCTGGCGACCGGCGCAAAGGTGAATACGATGGAACCGGATGAACGCCCGGCACCGGTAGCAGCAGGCCCCCTCGGCGCGTCTGCTGTAGTGCAGCATCCGAACCCGCGCCCGGAGTGAGTCGAGCACCCGGGTGGAACGTAAGGCGGGCAGAGGCGACGCCTCCGTTACAGGCCGCAGATCGGCGCGGTTCGGACGTGGTGCAATCGTCAATACGTGCAAATCATGCCTCACGGGTGCCAAGCCCCCACAGGACTTCCCAACGCATCGAACCGACCGCAATGTTCTGTCTAGGAACTGCTGCTTTTGTCGGCAGATTATAACTGGCTGTATGACCAGTTTATTGCCGGTCTCGCAAGAGATTCTGTGCGGGATTCGTAGCAGCGAGAGGCGTCGAATTGAATTCGGGAGGCAGCCTCCGATGTTTGGGAGCAGTTCTGTCGCCCCGTATCCAAGTTCGGCCCCCATCTCCGCGGGCGACCTCTGGCCAGCCAAGGGTCTTGCGTAAGATACGCCAATGGCGTGTAGTTAAAAACATGTTCACCTTCATCGAATCGTCAACGTTTTAGGCGCTACGTCCGGTTTACCCAGACGACGACGAGTACTCCGAGCTACAGCAATTCATGATGCAGAATCCCAAGTCTGGTCAGCTCGTGCCAGGCTCAGGTGGGTGCGAAAAGTTCGATGGAAGCGCCCAGGAATGGCAAAGCGCGGTGGGCTGCCGGTGATCTACTTCGTACGGTTCACGCCGACCCAGTATTGGATGCTGTTTTTTTACGCCAAGGCCAATTTTTACGATGTCCCTGGACACATTCTGAAAGGGTTGTTGGAGGCATTTCTCAATGGATAAAAAACTGACTGAAAAAGCTTTTGAAACATTCGACGCCGAGCGCGACGTGTGGAGGGAAGTCCTCGAAGGGGTGAAGGAAATCAAGGACGGAGGCGGAAGGCGAACGAAGGTACAACCGACATCGCAGGTAGTTCGCGTGCGACTCAAGAGCGGGCTATCGCAGGCGGAGTTTGCTGCCGCCCTCGGCGTGTCCAAGCGGACCTTGGAGCAATGGGAGCAAGGGCGTCGCGAACCGTCTGGTGCGGCGACGCAATTGTTGAAGATCGCGGAACGCCATCCCGAAGTTCTGGTTGAGGTCGCCGCATGATCGATCAGGGCGGTGCCAGCGATCAGATGCCGAACCATCGGCTGGAGCGGACCGCCCGACAGTTTCGCTACGCTTGCTATTGGGTTTCCTCCTCGCTTCGCTCGTCGGCGGACGCTCAGACGACTCGTTAGGTCTCGCAACCAGCTACGGCTGACTATGGAGGCCGCCATCTTATGTTTCAGGTTGTCGTTTGGAAGGGCGGTCTCACGAAGAATAAGTGGTGAGTGAAAGCCTGGGCGAACGTGCCGTAATTCTTGGCCGTAGAGCAGACTCCTGAATCCGTGACCTCAGCCCACCTGTCGCGGAGTAATCGACCTTTTCGCCGCCCGACTATCTCTGGCCGCTCATTCCATCGATGCGCCAACTGATGCGCGCCGGCTTGGTGTGTGCACAGCCCGGCGCAGGCGCGGCGGACCCCGACGCGCCGGCCTCCTTGTCCGCTGCCGCCGGCACCACCAGCGCCCGCAGCTTGGCGTTGGGCGCCAGCACCCCATGGAAGCGGCTCAGGTGCAGGCGCGGTCGTGGGACCAGTCCCGCGAGACGCTGCATGAACGTAAGCGGCGACATCACGAGGTGAGTGGTGCCGTCGCGCCAGGGCGTCTTCAGCTTGAGCACCACCTGCCCGGCAGCGTTGCACTGCACGCGTTCGTTGGCCAACGCCGGGCGCGTGATGGTGCGGCGAAGTCGCTCCAGGCGATTGCGCTCGTCGGCGCCGCAGCGCACCGCCGCGTGCAGGCTGAACCCATGCTCGTCGACACGCAGCGTTTGGGTGAACGCGGTGTCTCGCGGCATGGCCCCTTGCACCGTGAACACCTTTCTGCCCGGCGCGCTAAGCTGAGCCTGCAAGGCCACGCGACCACCCGCAGGGGCCTGAGCGTGCGCGCGTCGTCCGAGTCGGCATCGGCATCGGCGTCGGCCAGCCAGGTCGATCCTTGCTCTTCGACCGGCACGCCGCGCCGGGTCAGCCGCTTCATCAGACGGGAGATGATCTTGTGCAGCAGCGCCTGCACCGCTTCATCAGTGGGCGCGGGTACTTCGACGAACACCGGCCCACCATCGGTGCGCCGGTACACGCCATCCAGAACCAGGCAGTGCAGGGCTCTCCCTTTGTTCGTACCCCTGCTGATTATCCGGCGTTACTGCCAACAACCCCGTTTGGTTCCAGTTCCGCCGGTTTAGGTGCTTACTTTTTCTCGGTCAGTGCCTTGACAATTTCGCCGAGCTGCTTGAGCGCTTCCTGATCTTCCGCGCTCACCATGTCGGAGCCCGTGCAGCGCGGGTCGGTCCGCTGCAGCGCGCCGAACATCGGCCGGCTGACCGGAATCGGATCACAGCCATGACCAATTTCGCAGATGAAGTCATAGTCGGGGCGCGTCTTGACGTGGCAGGCGAAGCAATTCAATCCGAAGCGATTGTTCACCTCGGCGAATCCGCGCGTGAAAATTTTCGCACCGTTTTTGTCGAGATCGATCCAGAAGAATTCCCAGTCACGTGTCGCCGGGCTGAAGCCCTTTTGCTGCTTGATCATGACTTCATTAGGCATGACCTGAACCACCGAGCCTTCCGGATAGTCGCCCTTGCCGGCTTCGGCCACAGCCACTGTCTCGGCCAGCTTGCCGGCCAGATTGTCCACGTAGAAGTGGCGGACCTTGGTCATCTCCGTGATGCACTTGAAGGAGTTGTTGTCGACCTTGATCCGGCCTTCCTCCGCGTTGGCGCTACCAGCCAGACCGCTCGCCGCCAGTAACACGGCGCTGGTGAAAACCGCGGTCATGCTGTTTCTGAAACATTTCTTCGTGTTCATACTTCCCTCCTGTGGCAGTTAGGTTAGGCTCGAATTGTGCTCACATCAAACCATCGCGACGAGCCCCTCATCGCGATCGTCCATTGCTTATCAAGACTCGGCGTGGCGCCGCGCCTGCATGCGCCATCGGCTCAATGGGCCACAAATCCGGCTGACCGTGTGCGGATGATTGCGCTCGCCTCGGCCATGATACGGCCGATCAGCCCGCGCACGCTCGGGATGTCATAAATTAACACGGCCGCCATCCCACCCGACCAAGCGCCAACATCCATCTCGCCATTGAGCATGATCCTGTGGTATATGCCAGCCGCCTCATTCAGGATGTCTTCAAACTCAAGGCTGGCGCCAAGTGTCTTTTCTTTTTCCAGCAGACGCTCGACTGCGTCGTTTTTCAGCACGCGTAAAATAAGAAAATAAGGGGCCAGGCTCGAATTAGCGGTATCTTGGATTGGCGTGGCCGTCTTAAGCTTCGCGGCGGCGCTTCGTCTGACTACTCTTGGGGGTCCTTATGTTTCGTGCGGCAATGTGTTTCGTGCGGCAATGCTTTTCTCGACCAACCTCTGCCTTTCCACTACATTCTCGCAAGACGCTGTGCAGACGGAT
>JAYTTO010000477.1:0-3464 GCA_043744975.1 Betaproteobacteria bacterium
AGTCCGACCAAGCAGTTCTATCACTGCTTCGGCTGCGGTGCGCATGGCACCGTGATCGGCTTCATGATGGAGTATCACGGGCTCGGCTTCATCGATGCGGTGAAGGACCTTGCCGCCCGTGCCGGCATGACCGTCCCGGAGCCGGAACCCGGGCGTCGCGCGGCGCAGGACACGCCTGCCGGTCCCGACCTTACCGTCACCCTCGCCACCGCGGCCCGCTACTACAAGGAGCAGCTCAAGCAGTCGCCGACCGCGATCGGGTACCTCAAGGGGCGCGGCCTGAGCGGCGAGATCGCCGCCCGCTTCGGCCTGGGCTACGCCCCCGACGGCTGGCAGAACCTGGAGGCGGCCTTCGAGGATTACGACGACCGCGCGCTGGTCGACGCCGGGCTGGTCATCCGCAACGACGAAGGCCGCCGCTACGACCGGTTCCGCGACCGGGTCATGTTTCCCATCGTCGGTGCGCGCGGCGACATCATCGGTTTCGGCGGCCGGGTGATCGGCCAGGGCGAGCCCAAATATCTCAACTCGCCGGAAACCCCCGTGTTCGAGAAGGGGCGGGAGCTGTACGGTCTGTTCCAGGCCCGGCAGGCGATCCGTGCCGCCGGCCGGGTGCTGGTCGTCGAGGGCTACCTGGACGTCGTGGCGCTGGCTCAGCACGGTGTCGGCTACGCGGTCGCAACGCTCGGTACCGCGACCACCCCGGTGCACGTGCAGAAGCTGCTGCGCCAGACCGACGCGATCGTGTTCGCCTTCGACGGCGACAATGCCGGCCGCAAGGCCGCCTGGCGGGCGCTCGGTCAGAGCCTCCCATCGCTGGCCGATGGCAAGCTCGTGAGCTTCCTGTTCCTGCCGGAGGGCGAAGACCCCGACAGCTACGTCCGGGGTCACGGCAAGGATGCCTTCGAGGCATTGGTCGGGACCGCGGAGCCGTTGTCGGGATACCTGCTGCGCGAACTGCGGGCGCAGGTCGACATGACCACCCCCGAGGGTCGCGCGGCGTTTCTCAAGCAAGCCGATCCGCTGCTGCGCCAGATCGTGGCGCCGAACCTCGCTCTGGCCATGCGCGATGCCGTTGCCCGGGCAGCCGGCATCGCCCTCGACCGGCTCGAGGAGCAGCTCGGCATCACCCGGGGCAAGCGGCGCCGCGCCGGAGCGCCGCCACCGCAGGCGCGAATGCCCACCAACCGCGAACGCATCGTGCTGCGGGCCCTGGTCGCCAGGCCGGATCTGTTCTCCCGATCCCGGGAAGCCACGATTCTGTCGGGCTCGGGTGCCGCCTGGGCCACGGTCGAGTCGCTGGTCGACGCGCTGGCGGAAGGGGCGGTGGGCGCCAACACGGCAGCGGCGCTGCAGTTCCTGTCGGTGCCGGGCAACGAGGCGCTGGTGGCCACCTTGGCAAGGGAACTGCTGGAGTACGGCGAGGACTATGACTACGCGGCCGACATCGACCAGCAGCTCGACCGGCTCCGGGAGGAGTCGAGCGTGGCGCAGAGCCGTTCTGCGGTCGCCGGGGTCACGAGCGTGGCCGACCTCTCGGCCGAGGCTCGCGAGTTGCTCAGGACCGGGGGTAGGGCCGCCTGAGAGGCACTCGTAATTGGCGATTTCGGCCCGACTTGGGGTACACTCCGAGACTTTTTCGCGGCTTCCCGCGGTCACGCGGGTTCAAGCTTCGGCAAGGTTGACGTCGATCGAAGCGGCGTGGTCGCAGGACCGCGGCGGCAGGCTAACTCTAGGGGCATCATGGCAAAGGAAAAAGCGAGCAAAGAGGTTCGGGAGCCGGCCATCGAACTGACGGGTGCCGATGCGGAAGCGCGCCGCACGCGCCTCAAGAACCTGATCGTCCTCGGCAAGGAGCGTGGGTACCTGACCTACGCCGAGGTCAACGATCATCTGCCCGACGACATGCTGGACGCCGAGCAGATCGAGAACGTCATCAGCATGATCAACGACATGGGGATCCAGGTCTACGACGTCGCGCCCGACGCCGAGACGCTGCTCTTGTCGGACAGTGCCCCTTCCAATACCGACGATGACGCGGTCGAAGAAGCCGAGGCGGCCGTCTCCACGCTCGATTCCGAGTTCGGTCGCACCACCGATCCGGTGCGCATGTACATGCGCGAGATGGGCACGGTCGAGCTGCTCACCCGCGAGGGCGAGATCGAGATCGCCAAGCGTATCGAAGACGGCCTGAAGCACATGGTGCAGGCGATCTCGGCCTGCCCGACCACCATCGCCAACATCCTCACGCTCGCCGGCAAGGTGAGCAAGGACGAGCTGCGCATCGACGAGGTGGTCGACGGCCTGCTCGACCCGAACGCCAAAGAGATCGTCGAGCAGGTCGTCGCCGAAGAGAACATGGAGAAAGACCTCGCCGTCGAGGAAGAAGAGGGCGAAGACGATGGCGCCGCGCAGGCCGCGAGCCTGCTCGCGCTCAAGGTTGCTGCCATGGAACGCTTCGAGCGCATCGCCGGGCTCTACAGCAAGATGATCAAGGCGCTGCAGCGCCAGGGTTCCAAGAGCAAGCTCTACCTCAAGGCGCAGTCCGACATCTCGGCCGAGATGATGATGATCCGCTTCTCGGCCAAGCAGATCGAGGCGCTGTGCGATGGCGTCCGGCGCATGGTCGAGGACGTGCGGTCGTTCGAGCGCTCGATCATGGACTTCTGCGTCGAGAAGGCCGGCATGCCGCGCCAGCACTTCATCAAGAACTTCCCCGGCAACGAGGAAGATCTCGACTGGATCAATCGCGAAGGCGCCGCCCGCAAGGCCTACAGCGAATCACTCGCGCGCTACTCGCCCGCCATCCTTGAGCAGCAGCAGAAGCTGATCGACCTGCAGAAGCACGTCGGCATCTCGATCAAAGATCTCAAAGACATCTCCAAGCAGATGTCTACCGGTGAAGCCAAGGCCCGCCGCGCCAAGCGCGAGATGACCGAGGCCAACCTGCGGCTGGTGATCTCGATCGCGAAGAAGTACACCAACCGCGGCCTGCAGTTCCTCGATCTGATCCAGGAAGGCAACATCGGCCTGATGAAGGCGGTGGACAAATTCGAATACCGCCGCGGCTACAAGTTCTCCACCTACGCCACCTGGTGGATCCGCCAGGCCATCACGCGCTCGATCGCGGACCAGGCGCGCACCATCCGAATCCCGGTGCACATGATCGAGACCATCAACAAGATGAACCGCATCTCGCGCCAGATCCTCCAGGAGACCGGCCAGGAGCCGGATCCGGCGACGCTCGCGGTGAAGATGGAGATGCCGGAAGAGAAGATCCGCAAGATCCTCAAGATCTCGAAGGAACCGATCTCGATGGAAACGCCGATCGGAGACGACGACGATTCCCACCTGGGCGACTTCATCGAGGACCAGGCCGGGATCACCCCGTCGGACTCGGCGCTCTACGCGAGCCTGCGCGAAGCCACCAAGGACGTGCTCGATTCCCTCACGCCGCGCGAGGC
>JAYTTO010000478.1:0-2302 GCA_043744975.1 Betaproteobacteria bacterium
AGCGCCGCCCTGGCCGGCATCACCGTATCGGCCGCAGACCTGAACACCGACATGCATGCCTCGGCCGAGTATCGCGCCCACCTCATCGGCGTGCTGGCGAAGCGGGCGGTGGACGCCGCGCTGGCGGCCTGACCGCCTCAATGGCATCCATTCCGGCGAGCATCGACGACACTGCCGCCCTACTCGCCGCCGGCGACTACATCGCCGAACGCAGCCTTGCCACCGCGGTCTTCCTCGCCCTGCGCATGGGGCGCCCGCTGTTCCTCGAAGGCGAGGCCGGTGTCGGCAAGACCGAGATCGCCAAGGTGCTGGCCAGGGCGCTCGACCGGCCGCTGATCCGGCTCCAGTGCTACGAGGGGCTCGACATCGCCTCGGCGGTGTACGAGTGGAACTACTCGCGGCAGATGATCGAGATCCGCCTGGCGGAAGCCGCGGGCGGCGCCTCGCGCGATGCGCTCGCCCACGACATCTTCTCCGAACGCTTCCTGATCCGCCGGCCGCTGCTGCAGGCGCTCGACGGTGCGCCGGGCAAGGCGCCGGTGCTGCTGATCGACGAGCTCGACCGCACCGACGAGCCGTTCGAGGCCTACCTGCTCGAAGTGCTGTCGGACTTCCAGATCACGATCCCGGAGATCGGCACCATCAAGGCCGCCGAACCACCGATCGTCGTCCTCACCTCGAACCGCACGCGCGAGATCCACGACGCCGTCAAGCGCCGCTGCCTCTATCACTGGGTCGACTATCCCTCGGCCGCGCGGGAGCGGGCGATCCTCGCGCGCAAGGTGCCCCATGCCGCGGCCGCACTCTCCGACGAGGTAGTGGCGTTCGTGCAGGCGCTGCGCGGGATGGACCTGTTCAAGGCGCCCGGCGTGGCCGAGACCATCGATTGGTCGAACGCGCTCACCGAACTCGACCAGATCTCGCTCGACCCCGAAGTCATCGACAGCACCCTGGGCGTGCTGCTCAAGTACCAGGACGACATCGCCCGCGTCCAGGGCAGCGAAGGCGCGCGACTGCTCGCGGAGGTGAAGTCCGGCCTCGCGGGTGTGACTTGAGCAAAGGCGGTTTCCCGGGTTCCTCACCAGCCGCCGAACCGGCGCGGCATCTCGCCGACAATGTCATGCACTTCGCCCGCGTGCTGCGGGCCGCGGGCCTGCCGGTCGGTCCCGACCGCGTGATCGATTCGCTGCGCGCCCTTGAGATTGCGGGGCTGCGCAAGCGCGACGACTTCTACTGGACGCTGGCCAGCCTGTTCCTGGACCGGCGCGAGCAATTCGAGCTGTTCGACCAAGCGTTCCATGTGTTCTGGCGCAACCCGCGTCTGCTCGAACGCGCACTGGCGCTGCTGTCGCCGCGCATCGAAGGCGAGGCCGATGACAAGAAGGACCAGTTGAGCCGGCGGTTGCAGGAACCGCTCGCCCCGCGCCAGCGCCCCGGCATCTCCAACACGCACCAGGCGCCGCCGGAAATCGAGATCGACGCCACGCTCACGCATTCCGATCGCGAGCGCCTGCAGAAGGCTGATTTCGAGACCATGACCAACGCCGAGCTGGCGCAGGCCAAGCGGCTGATTGCCGGACTGCGGCTGCCGATCCCGGAGGTGCTCACCCGGCGCCTGCATCCCGATCCGCACGGGGCACGCATCGACCTGCGCGACACGCTGCGCGCGGCGGTGCGAGGGGGCTCGGACACCAGTCCGCTGCGCCGCCGCTCGCCGCGCCGGCGCCATCCACCGTTGGTGGTGCTGTGCGACATCTCGGGCTCGATGAGCCGGTACTCGCGGATGTTCCTGCACTTCCTGCACGCCATCACCAACGATCGCGATCGCGTCCACACCTTCCTGTTCGGGACCCGGCTCACCAACATCACGCGCCACCTGCGTCATCGCGACGTGGATGTCGCGCTCAACGCCAGCACCCAGGCCGTAACGGACTGGTCCGGCGGCACCCGCATCGGTTCGAGCCTGACCGAGTTCAACCTGCGCTGGTCGCGCCGCGTGCTCGGCCAGAATGCCGTGGTGCTGCTGATCAGTGACGGACTCGACCGCGATGCCGGCCGCGACCTCGGCGATGCCATGGAGCGGCTGCGCAAGTCGTGCACGCAGTTGATCTGGCTCAATCCGCTGCTGCGCTACGAAGCGTTCAAGCCGCTGGCGACCGGGGTGCAGCTGATGCTGCCGCACGTCGACGCGTTCCTGCCGGCGCACAACATCACCAGCCTGGGGGACCTCGCGGCGGCGCTCGGGCAAAGGCCGGCGGCCCGGGGCCGGCCGGCAGCACCGCGTACCCGGATCTAGCTGCGG
>JAYTTO010000479.1:0-1632 GCA_043744975.1 Betaproteobacteria bacterium
GAACCGCGAAGCGCTGCGTGACCTGTCGGTATCGCTGAGCAACGTGGGCGATGCCGCGCGCGCACGCGGAGACATTGCGGCGGCGCAGGCGGCGTACGCCCGCGCCTTGGAGACGAGGGAGCGGCTGATCGCGGTGCATGGCGAGAACCGTGAAGCGCTGCGCGACCTGTCGGTATCGTTCGACAAGGTGGGCAATGCGGCGGGCGCGCGCGGGGACATTGCGGCGGCGCAGGCGGCGTACGCTCGCAGCCTGGAGACGGTGGAGCGGCTGATCGCGGTGCATGGCGAGAACCGCGAAGCGCTGCGCGACCTGTCGGTATCGTTCGACAAGGTGGGCGATGCGGCGAGCGCGCGCGGGGACATTGCGGCGGCGCAGGCGGCGTACGCCCGCAGCCTGGAGACGCTGGAGCGGCTGATCGCAGAGTACGGTGAAAACCGGGAAGCGCTCGGCGATCTGGCGAGTACCCATCTTGGCGTTGGCGCCTTGGCCGGTCGCGGCGACGCCGATGTCGACGGAGCAAGTCATCGCCAGCAAGCTCGTACGCTGCTGACTCGTCTGTCCATGGCGTTTCCCGACATCGCCGTCTATCGCGACCAGCTCGCGCAGATGGACCAACCAGAGATAGGTGAGCATGAGCAAGCTTGAACTCTCGTGAACTACCTCTCCACCCGCGGCGGCATGTCCCCGACCCCGTTCACCGGCGTGCTGCTCGAAGGCTTGGCGCCCGACGGTGGCTTGGCGATGCCGGAGACCTACCCCAGGATCGACGCTGCAACGCTGGATCGCTGGCGTGGCCTGTCCTACCCGGATCTCGCGTACGAGATCGTGGCGCTGTTCGTGTCGGACATTCCGGCGGTCGACCTGCGCCGCCTGGTGCTGGACACCTACACCGTCGAGGCCTTCGGCTCCGAAGACATCACGCCGGTGTCGACGCTCGAACCCGGATTGCACCTGCTGCACCTGTCGAACGGTCCGACGCTGGCCTTCAAGGACATCGCGATGCAACTGCTCGGCCGCCTGTTCGAATGGGCGCTCGCGCAACGCGGGGAGCATCTGAACATCCTCGGCGCCACCTCTGGCGACACCGGATCGGCCGCCGAGTACGCGATGCGCGGCCGCCGCGGCATCCGGGTGTTCATGCTCTCGCCGCACCAGCGGATGTCGCCGTTTCAGACCGCGCAGATGTTCTCGTTGCAGGATGCGAACATCTTCAACCTCGCCGTGCGCGGCGTGTTCGATGACTGCCAGGACATCGTCAAGGCCGTGTCGAACGACCTCGACTTCAAGAGCCGCCTGCACATCGGCACGGTCAACTCGATCAACTGGGCCCGGTTGCTGGCGCAGGTGGTCTACTACTTCAAGGGTTACTTCGCCGTGACCCGGAGCGGCGCCGAGCGAGTAAGCTTTTCGGTGCCGTCCGGCAATTTCGGCAACGTGTGCGCCGGCCACGTGGCGCGGATGATGGGCCTGCCGATCGCCCGGCTGGTCGTGGCGACCAACGAGAACGACGTGCTCGACGAGTTCTTCCGCACCGGCCGCTACCGGGTCCGCGGCGGTGCCGGCGTGATGCAGACGTCCAGCCCATCGATGGATATCTCGAAGGCTTCGAACTTCGAGCGCTTCGTGTTCGA
>JAYTTO010000480.1:0-4851 GCA_043744975.1 Betaproteobacteria bacterium
CTGAGCCCGGACACAGACAGTCCCTGCGGACTGTCTGTGCCTGGCGAAGGACAGCGGACTCCGGCCGCTGGCGGCCCGGCGCTGCGCATGACAACCCCCCCAGCCTTCCTCCGGTCGGCACCCCCCAAAGGGGGGCCAGCGCGCTTGGGGCGGCCCGGCGCGCGCTGTGTCCCTTCGCTTCTCAGGGGACGACTCGGTTGCGGTCTTGCGCTTTCGCTGTTCGCGATTCGCGAATAGACTACGCGGCATGTTGAAGCCTCAAGACGTCTGCATCCTGCTCAAGATCGTCGCCCTCGGCCCGTCGCCGTGGTCGTACGGGCAGCTCGCGTACGAGTTGGGCATGTCTGCCTCCGAGGTCCACGCCGGCGTGCGCCGCACGGTCGATGCCGGCCTCATGCGCATCGACGAGGGCTGGGGCGTGCCCGATCCGGCGGCGCTCGACGAACTGCTGGTGCACGGCGTGCGCTATGTCTGGGCGGCCGAGCGCGGCGCCCTCACGCCCGGCATGCCCACCGCGCACGCCGCCGCGCCGCTGGTCGGGCTGATCGAACCCGACGGCGAGCCGCCGCCGGTCTGGCCCGATCCGGAGGGCGACGTCAAGGGGATGGCATTCATGCCGCTGTACAAGTCGGTGCCCACCGCCGCGCGCCGCGATCCGCAGCTCTATCTGCTGCTGGCTCTGGTCGACGCGATCCGCGGCGGGTCCGAGCCGGTGCGCATCGCCGCTGTGACCGCGCTGCGCGAGCAGCTCGGCACCGGCCAATCGAAACCCTCCGCGAATGCCCGTCGCCGGGCGCTCGCACGCCTCTGAAAGACGAGTGACCACGATGGCCAGGAAAGAGGGCGCCTATACCGCCGAAGACATCGAGATCCTCGAGGATCTCTCGCCCATCCTGCACCGGCCCGGCATGTACACCGATCCGGTCAACCCGAACCATGCGCTGGTCGAGATTATCGACAACGCCGCCGATGAAGGCCTGGCGGGGTTCGCGCGGCAGGTCGCCGTCACGCTCTGGGAGGACGGCTCGGCCGAAGTCTTCGACGACGGTCGCGGCATCCCGGTCGACATCCATCCGAAGAAGCAGGTGCCGGCGGTGCAGGTGATCTTCACCACGCTGCATTCGGGCGGCAAGTTCCGCAAGACCGACAAGGATGCCGTCTACCGCATCGCCGGCGGTCTGCACGGGGTCGGCGTGTGCGTGAGCAATGCGCTCTCGACCCGTCTCGAAGTCGGTGTGAAGCGCGACGGCGCGGCGTGGCGCATGGTGTTCGGACCCAACGGCGCCGTCAACGAGCCGCTGGTGCGGGTGGGCGACGTAAGCGCGCGCGATACCGGCACGCGCATCCGCTTCTGGCCCGATGCGCATTACTTCGATTCGCCGCGCATCGTCGCCGCCGACATCGCGGCGCTGATGCGCGCCAAGGCCATGCTGTTGCCGGGCGTCAAGTTCACGCTCGGGATCGAGAAGGCGGGCCGGGTCGAGACGACCACCTGGCATTTCCCGGAGGGCATCCGCGGCTATTTCGCCGATGCGATCGCCGGCGCGGACCCGGTGGCGAGTTCGTTCTTCGGCGAGCGCTACGTGACCGCGCAGTCCGAGTCCGACAGTTTCGCCGAGGGCGAGGGCGCGATGTGGGCGCTGGCATGGACCCCCGACGGCGAATCGGTCACCGAGAGCTACGTCAACATGATCCCGACGCGCACCGGCGGCACCCACGTGTCCGGGCTGCGCGAAGGCGCCTATACCGCGATCCGCAACTTCATCGACCTGCACGCGATGGGCCAGCGCGGCCTCAAACTTGTGCCCGAGGACGTCTGGTCGCGCGCGAGCTACGTGCTGTCGGTGAAGATGCTCGATCCGCAGTTCAAGGGGCAGGTCAAGAACGAGCTGATCTCGCGCGATGCGGTCAAGCTCACCGCGCAGATGGTGCGCGATCCGTTCGAGCTGTGGCTCAATCAGCACGTCGACGCAGGCAAGCGCATCGCCGAGCTGGTGATCCGCCAGGCGCTCGCGCGCACCCGCGCTTCGCAGAAGGTCGAGCGCCGCAAGTCCTCCGGCGTCGCGGTGCTGCCGGGCAAGCTCACCGACTGCGCCTCCGACGATCCGGATCGCAACGAGTTGTTCGTGGTCGAGGGCGACAGCGCCGGCGGCTCGGCCAAGCAGGCGCGCGACAAGGAGTTCCAGGCCATCCTGCCGCTCAAGGGCAAGCCGAAGAACACCTGGCAGGACAGCCCGGACACGCTCTACGCCAACAAGGAGATCGAGGCCATCGCGCTCGCCATCGGCGTCGACCATCACCGCCGCGGCGATACGCCAGACCTCTCCGGTCTGCGCTACCGCAAGATCGTGATCCTTGCCGACGCCGACGTCGACGGCTCGCACATCCAGGTGCTGCTGCTGGTGCTGTTCTTCCGCCATTTCCCGGCGCTGATCGAGCGCGGCCACGTATACGTCGCGCAGCCGCCGCTGTTCCGCATCGACGTACCCTCGCACGGCAAGAACAAGCCGGCGCGCAAGCTGTATGCGCTCGACCGGCAGGAACTCGCCAACATGGAAGAGAAGCTCGCCGACGAGGGCGTGCGCGCGGGCAACTGGAGCGTGAGCCGTTTCAAGGGGCTGGGCGAGATGAGTCCGGAGCAGTTGTGGGAGACCACGCTCAACCCCGACACGAGACGCATGCTGCCGGTCATGGTCGAAGATGGCCAGCTCGATGCGTCCGACCAGCTCTTCGACATGATGATGGCGCGCGAGAACGCCTCGCAGCGGCGCGAGTGGATGGAAACCTACGGCAATCTGGTCGACGCGGACTTCTCATGAAAACAACCGCCGTCTCTTCCGCATTGGCGACGCTGCTGCTGGCAGCGGCCGCCACCCCGGCCCTGGCGCAGGGTTCGCCCCAGGGCAAGGTCGTCGAGTACGGCATCGTCAAGCCGGGCGAAGGCAAGCCCGTATTCGAGCGCCGCACCACCCGCATCCCGCTGCGCAAGGGCCTGCGCTTCGGCTTCTGCGCCGAGCTCACGGGGCTGGGCGAGGAGGGCAGCAAGCACACCCTGGCCGAGACGGTCCGGCATCCGGTCACCACCAGCCCCAGCGGCATCGAGGAGAACGGCTGGAACGTGCCGCGCATGGTGAAGGTCGAGAACGGCGTGGCCCGCTGGTGCGGCGGGCACACGTTCGCGCACCCCGGCGAACTCGTGCCGGGCAAATGGCGCTTCGAGATCGCGGATGCCGATCACGTGCTCGTGCTCCAGGAGTTCGACGCCGTCGCCGACGGCAAGTGATGCAAGGCAAGCAGAGGCCAGGCAATGAGCGAAGATCAGCGTGACCTGTTCGACATGACCGACGACGCCGTCGCCACCGTCGTCGTCGAGGCGCCGGCGCCCCTGGCCCCGATGACGTCCACGGTCGCCGCGCCGGCAGCGCCGTCGGGCGACGCCATCGTGGTGCCGGAATCCGAAGCTAAAGCGCCGGTGCTCCTGCCGCCGGCCGGGGGCGGTGGCGGTTCGGCGCCGCCGGATTTCTCGCCGATGAGCGGCGAGTACGGCGACACGCTGCCGATCGGGCGCTACGCGTCGCTGCAATACCTGCAGTACGCCATCGCCACCGTCAAGGATCGCGCCCTGCCGCGTGTGGGCGACGGCCAGAAGCCGGTGCAGGCGCGCATTCTTTATGCGATGTGGGAGATGGGCGGCCGTGCCGGCACCCCGCGCAAGAAGTCCGCGCGCGTGGTCGGCGATGTGCTCGGCAAGTTCCATCCGCACGGCGACCAGAGCGTCTACGACGCGCTGGTGCGGCTCGCGCAGAACTTCACGCTGCGCTATCCGCTGATCGACGGCGAGGGCAACTTCGGCTCGCGCGACGGCGACGAACCGGCAGCGATGCGCTATACCGAGGCGCGGTTGACGAAGTTCTCGGAGGTGGTGCTGTCGGAACTCGACCAGGGCACGGTCGACTTCGTGCCCAACTACGACGGCTCGACCGAGGAGCCGGCGGTGTTGCCGGCGCGCCTGCCGGTGCTGCTGCTCAACGGCGCTTCGGGCATCGCGGTCGGCATGGCTACCGAGATTCCGAGCCACAACCTGGTCGAGGTCGGCAACGCCGCCATCGCGATCCTCCGCGATCCGGCGCTCGAGACCGACGCGCTGCTCGACCACATCAAGGGTCCGGATTTCCCGGGCGGCGGACAGATCATCACGCCGCGCGCCGACATGGTCGCCGCGTATCGCACCGGCCGCGGTTCCGTGCGTGTCCGCGCCCGCTGGACCATCGAGCGTCTGGCGCGCGGGCAGTGGCAGATGGTCGTCACCGAACTGCCGCCGGGCGCCTCGTCGCGCAAGGTGCTCGAGGAGATCGACGCGCTCACCAATCCGCAGCCGCGGCCCGGCAAGAAGTCGCTCACGCCGGAGCAGCAGCGCGACAAGCAGCTCTTGCTGTCGATGCTCGACAAGGCGCGTGACGAGTCCGATCGAGTGCATCCGGTGCGGCTGGTGCTGGAGCCCAAGACCTCGAAGATCGACGAGACCGAGTTCGTCAACCTGATGCTCGCGCGCACCGGCCTCGAGGGCAACGCGTCGTTCAATTTCGTGATGGTCGGCCTGGACGGCCGCCCGCGTTCGAAGTCGCTGCGCGATCTGCTGCTCGAATGGACCGAGTTCCGGCTCGCCACGGTCCGGCGGCGCACCGGGCACCGGCTGCAGCAGGTGGCCGATCGCATCCACGTGCTCGAAGGCCGGATGATCGTGCTGCTCAACGTGGACGAGGTCATCCGCGTGATCCGCAACGCCGACGAGCCGAAGGCCGAACTCATGGCCGCGTTCCCGCTGACCGACCGCCAGGCCGAGGACATCCT
>JAYTTO010000481.1:0-4361 GCA_043744975.1 Betaproteobacteria bacterium
GACGCTGCTGCCAACGATGCCGCCATCGCCAAGGTGCGGGCCGACAAGGAGCGCGAGGTCACCGACGGCCATGACGGCACCTGGGTCGCCCATCCCGGACTGGTCGCGGTCGCCCGCGAGGCATTCGACAAGGTGATGACCACGCCCAACCAGATCCACAAGCTGCGCGACGACGTGAACTCGACGGCCGCCGAGCTGCTCGACTTCCGCCCCCAGGGGCCGATCAGCGAACAGGGCTTGCGCACCAACATCAACATCGGCATCCAGTACATGGGCGCCTGGCTCGCCGGCACCGGCTGCGTGCCCATCTTCAACCTGATGGAGGACGCCGCCACCGCCGAGATCTCGCGTGCCCAGATCTGGCACTGGATCCGCAGCCCCGCCGGGGTGCTGGAAGATGGCCGCAAGGTCACCCGCGAGCTGTTCAGCAGCCTGGTTCCCGAGGAACTGGCGCGGGTCAAGGAGTTGCTGGGCGATCGTCAATACGCGGCCGGCAAGTATCCCGAAGGCGCGCAGATGTTCGAGCAGCTCACCCTGGCCGACGACTTCGCCGAGTTTCTCACCCTTCCCGCCTACGACTACGTCGTCGCGCACGAGCACAGATAACTCCCCCAGCCTTCCTGCGATCGGCACCCCTCAATGGGGTGCCAGCGCGCTTGCGGGCTGATGTCATGTTTTTGCTCCTGCCATCTTTTGGGCTGCTCGTTGTGAAGGAGGCCTGACGCCATGCCGACACTGTTGTTGAACAAGCCGTACGGTGTGGTCTGCCAGTTCACGGGCGAGCCGGGGCAACGCACGCTGAAGGAATTCGTGCCGGTTCCGAACGTCTATCCGGCCGGACGTCTGGACACTGATAGCGAAGGTCTGGTCGTGCTCACGGATGACGGCGCGCTGCAGGCGCGCCTGTCGCATCCCCGCCACAAGCTCCCGAAAACCTATTGGGCGCAGGTCGAGGGCGAAGTGAACGACGAAGCCTTGGAGCGCCTGCGCCGCGGCGTAGAGCTGTCGGATTTCACCACCCTGCCCGCAGGTGCCGAAGCCATGGCGGAACCGGCCGGCCTGTGGCCTCGAGATCCGCCGATCCGCGTCCGGCAACACATTCCCACAAGCTGGATCGAACTCACTTTGGTCGAAGGCAAGAACCGCCAGGTGCGGCGCATGACCGCGGCGGTCGGTCTGCCGACGCTAAGGCTTGTGCGCTGGCGGGTCGGCGACTGGGATCTGGGCCCGCTGCAGCCCGGCGAATGGCGCGAAGCGGCAGCGCCGCCCCTGGTGTTTTGACGTCTCCGCCCGTTCCCCCTTTATCCTCCCACCATCCGCACCTGGCGTCCCCGCTGACCCGGATGCCACCTGATTCCGGAAGGCAGGGCCCCGCGCTCTGCCTTTTTCCATTGCGCCCATGTCCGATATCTGGAAACCGCACGTGACCGTCGCGTCCGTCCTCGAACAGGATGGGCGCTTCCTGCTCGTCGAGGAAGAAACCGACGACGGCGTGCTGCTCAACCAGCCCGCCGGCCACCTCGAGGCGCACGAATCCATCGTCCGGGGCGCGGTGCGCGAGACGCTCGAAGAGAGCGCCTACCGCTTCGAGCCGGACGCGATCGTCGGGATCTATCGCTGGGCACATCCGCAGCGCGACACCGTCTACCTGCGGTTCGCCTTCACCGGCGCGATCACCGGCCACGACACGGGACGCAGCCTCGACACGGGCATCCTCCGAGCCGTCTGGATGACACCGGACGAGATCCGCGGCAGCACCGCTCGCCATCGCAGTCCGCTGGTCCTGCGGTGCGTTGAGGACCATCTGGCGGGACGGCGCTTCCCGATGGACCTGCTCACCCACTACTCATGACATCGAAGGGCCGCATCGTCGTCGGACTCTCCGGGGGAGTCGACTCCGCGGTCGCCGCCTGGCTGCTGAAGGAGCAGGGTTACGGCGTCATCGGCCTGTTCATGAAGAACTGGGAAGACGATGACGACGACGAATACTGCTCGACCCGCCAGGACCTGATCGATGCCGTCTCCGTGGCGGACGTGATCGGCATCGACGTCGAAGCGGTGAACTTCTCGGCGCAGTACAAGGATCGCGTGTTCGCGCATTTCCTGGCCGAGTATCGGGCCGGCCGTACGCCCAATCCGGACATCCTCTGCAACAGCGAGATCAAGTTCCGCGCCTTCCTCGATCATGCCATTGCGCTGGGTGCGGAACGTATCGCGACCGGGCACTACGCCGGCGTGCGCGAGACCGACGCGGGCTTCGAACTGCTGCGCGCAGCCGACGCATCCAAGGACCAGAGCTATTTCCTGCACCGGCTCGACCAGCGGCAACTGGGCCGGACGCTGTTCCCGCTGGCGACCATGCAGAAGCGTGAGGTGCGCGCGCTCGCGCAGCACATCGGTCTGCCCAACCATGCGAAAAAGGACAGCACCGGGATCTGCTTCATCGGCGAGCGGCCGTTCCGCGAGTTCCTGGGCCGCTACCTGCCGATCACGCCGGGCGAGATGCAGACCCCGGAAGGCCGTCCCGTGGGCCGCCACCTCGGGCTCTCGTACTACACCATCGGCCAGCGCCAGGGGCTTGGCATCGGTGGTCCGGGCGAAGCCTGGTATGTTGCCGGCAAGGACATGGCGGCGAACATCTTGTTCGTGGTCCAGGGGCACGACCATCCGGCATTACTGGCCCCGGCGCTGATCGCGATCGACGCGAGCTGGCTGGCCGGGGTGCCACCGGTCGAATTCGGGGTCTACAGCGCCAAGACGCGCTACCGTCAACGCGACGACGCCTGCACAGTGAGCACGATGGACGACCAGGTGGTGGCACGGTTCGAACGGCCCCAGTGGGCGGTGACGCCGGGTCAGTCGGTCGTCGTCTACGACGGCGAGGTCTGCCTCGGCGGCGCGGTCATCGATCGGGCGATCGCCGCCCGGGCAGCGCCAACAGGGGCTGCACCCGCCCGCGCAGCACCGGCAGCAGGTCCGACGCGAACCACTGATTGCGGTTGAGCCAACCGGTGTTGCGCCAGCTCGGATGCCGCAAAGGGATGATCGATGGCAGGTAGTCGCGGAAGGCTTTCACGGTGTCCGACATGCTCCCGCGCCGACGCCCAACGAGATGAAAGGCCTGTGCATAGCAGCCGACCAGGAGCCTGGGTTCGACCCGCCGCAGTAGCGGCAGCAAGCGCGAATGCCAGTGCGGCGCGCATTCGGGCCGGGGCGGCAGGGCGGCGCGTCGGCAGCGACGTCGGCTATGCGTGACATCGCCGGATCGTAACCCGACCCATCGGCTAGAATTCGACGTTGCCGCGACCCGTCCCTTGTTCATGGAACTCTCCCCCCTCACCGCCCTGTCTCCGCTCGATGGTCGCTATCGCGGCAAGGTGGCGACGCTCGCCGAGTACTTCAGCGAGTACGCCCTGATCCGCTACCGCGTGCGGATCGAGATCGCCTGGCTGCAGGCGCTGGCGCAGGAATCCGCGATCGCGGAACTCGCCCCGTTCCATCGCGCCACGGTCGCCGAACTGCAGGCGGTTGCCGCCGGTTTCTCGGTCGCCGATGCCGAAGAGGTGAAGGCGATCGAGGTCCGGACCAACCACGACGTCAAGGCGGTCGAATACTGGCTGCGCGAACGGCTCGCAGCCAATCCGGAGATCGCCCGCAACGCGCAGTTCATCCACTTCGCGTGCACCTCCGAAGACATCAACAACCTCTGCCACGGCCTGATGCTGCAACAGTCCCGCTCGGCCGTGCTGCTACCCACGCTCGATACGATCATCGCGAAGCTGCGGTCGATGGCCCATGCGCTCGCCGACACCGCGATGCTCGCGCGCACCCACGGCCAGGCTGCCACGCCCACGACCCTGGGCAAGGAACTCGCCAACGTCGTCGCGCGCCTGGTGCGCCAGCGCGAACGCCTCGAGTCGATCCCGATGCCGGGCAAGATCAACGGCGCCGTGGGCAACTACAACGCGCACCTGGCGGCGTATCCCGAGGTCGACTGGCCGGCCCTGGCCCGGCGCTTCGTCGAGGGCCTCGGGCTCGAATTCAACACGCACACCACCCAGATCGAACCGCACGACGGCATCGCCGAACTGTGCGACGCCTACGCCCGCATCAACACGACCCTGCTCGATCTCGATCGTGACGCCTGGGGCTACGTCGCCATCGACTATTTTCGCCAGCATCTGAAGCCCGGCGAGGTCGGTTCCTCGACCATGCCGCACAAGGTCAATCCGATCGACTTCGAGAACTCCGAGGGCAACATCGGCATCGCCAACGCGCTGCTGCATCACCTCGCCAGCAAGCTGCCGGTGTCGCGCTGGCAGCGCGACCTCACGGATTCGACCGTGCTGCGCAACCTCGGC
>JAYTTO010000482.1:0-3151 GCA_043744975.1 Betaproteobacteria bacterium
CGGCACGGAGGTTCCAATCATGACCCTGCCCTCGACATTTTCCGTTAGCCACGCTGACACCAGCGGCTTCGCTGACGATGGCCTGCGTCCGTTCTTTCAGTACCGCGACCTCGGCATCCGCGACGCCACGAACGGCCGGGTGCTCGCGCACGTGATCCGCGCCAAGCCGGGCATGTCGGCGACGCCCGAGCGGCACTGGCACGAGGTCGAGTTCCAGATGGTCTACGTGCTGAAGGGCTGGATCACGTTCGAGTACGAAGGCGTGGGCGAGGTGACGCTGCGGGCAGGGTCCTGCGTGCATCAGCGGCCCGGCATCCGCCACACCGAACTCGGCCATTCAGACGACCTGGAGCTGATCGAGATCGTCGCCCCGGCCGAGTTCATGACGGTCGTGGAATAGCTCGAAATCCCTGTCGATCCACGGCGACCTGCGGCATCATCCCGGATCGCCACGCCTTGCTTGGTACCGCCCATGACTGCCCCGATCCGCGCCTGCGTCTTCGACGCCTACGGCACTCTGCTCGATGTTCACTCGGCCGTCGGACGCCACGCGGCGCGCCTCGGCGAGATCGCCCCCACGTTTTCGCAGACCTGGCGCAGCAAGCAGCTCGAATACTCGTGGGTGTCGTCGCTCATGCACCGCTATCGAGATTTCTGGGCGCTCACCGGTGCGGCGCTCGATTTCGCGATGGAGCGGCACGGCATCGTCGACGCCGCGTTGCGCGCCGATCTGCTGGAGGCCTATCGCCGGCTCGACGCCTATCCCGAGGTCCGTCCGATGCTGGCCGCCCTGAAGGCGGCTGGTGTGCGCACCGCGATCCTCTCGAACGGATCGCCCGCGATGCTGGAGAGTGCGATCGTCGCTGCCGGCATCGCCGACATGCTCGATGCGACCGTCTCGGTCGACGAGATCGGCATCTACAAGCCGGATCCACGCGTCTACCAGCTCTGCCTCGACCGCCTCCATGTTACCGCCGCGGAGGTCACGTTCCAGTCGTCGAACGCGTGGGACATCGCCGGCGCGAATGCCGCTGGCCTGCGCACGTTCTGGATCAACCGCACCCGCCAGCCGCGCGAGTATCTCGCCGCGACCGACCTTGAGATCCTCGACGACCTGACCCAGTTGCCGGCGCGGATCGGCGCGCGCTAGTGCGCGCCGGGCCGCGCTAAGCGCAGGCCCCCCGCAGTGCCCCCATTGGGGGATTCCGACCGCAGCATGGCTGGGGAGGGTGTCATCTGGCGCGCAGGCTCGGTGACCGCCGGGGGTACGGACGCTTGCGGTGCCGATACCGGGGCGGGGGGCGGGGGCGCGATCTTGCGGGCGTAGGCGTCGATCGTCGGCTGGACGAGTGGGCGGCGGCCGCGCACGCTGGTCTCGATCTCGCCGATGATGCCGTCGATGTAGGTCACGATGCCTCCCACGACCTTGCCGGCGAGGATCTTCGCGTACTTCACCCCTGGGCAATACGGGCTCTGCGGGCTGCAGGCGACGAACCGGAAGGCTTCCGGATTGCGGGTCGAGAAATCGACCTCGTTGTCCTTTTTCGGGATCTTCGGCTGCATGATGTTCTGCAGGTCCTTCTGCTCCTTCTCCGCCCCCTTCAGGTCGTACTTGAAGCGCTCCGAGTAGGTGTAGGTGAACAGCACCGTCTCGCTCAGGAACCAGTCCATCATCGACAACTGTTCGCGGCCGGCCTCGGATTCAAAGTGATTCGCGACCACGTCGGCTTCCTCGCCGTCCATGTTGTTCGCGGTGATCTCGGACCAGATGTTGCGCACCTGGAAGCCGCCTGAGAAGCGTTTGCCGGTAATGCCGTCGGTGCCGGCGAGCAGGACCGCTTCCGCGGCATCCCATTCGGGCAGGCCTTCCTTCCAGGTCTTGTTCAGCCCGGCCTCGCGCCCCCAGATAGTCAGCAGGTTGCGGGCAGCACGGATGCCGGCCTGCTTGAGCACCAGATTGCCGGTGCCCACGATCATCGACAGGTCGTGCACGTCGGCGACCCGGTTCACGGCCGCCTTGCGGTTGTCGTCGACTTCGGAATCGGCCGGATCCGCATGCGCTTGGACCGGCACGAACAACAACGCGCCGAGCGCGAACGCGGCGCGGGCGAAGCGCTGCAACGACAGGCAGACCCCGGAATAAACCTGTGTGACCTTCGAGGTTACGGGAACGGCGGGGCGGTCGCCGACGCGGCGGGTCAACGCCGGGTGAAGAACATCAGGTGCTGCCACGGGAGGGTGTCCACCGTACGCTGCCATCGCAGACCGGCGGCCGCCATCTCCGCGATCGCCTGCGCCTGGGTCATCTTGTGCAACACCTTGATCGGCACCGCCGGATCCTCGGCGCGATACTCCACCAGCGCGAGGCGTCCGCCGGGCTTCAGGGCGTGCGCAACGGCGCGCATCATCTCGCACGGCTGCGCAAACTCGTGATACACGTCGACCATCAGGATCAGGTCGGCGCTGGATTCGGGCAGGGCAGGGTTGTCCACCCGCCCCTGGACTGCCTCGACGTTGCCGATTCCCGTGACGTTGGCCCGGTTGCGGATGATCGCCAGCATCTCCGGCTGGAGGTCCACGGCGATCACCTTCCCGTTGCCCACGAGCGGCGCCATTCGGAAGCTGAAATAGCCCGTGCCGGCACCGATGTCCGCGACGGTATCGCCGGGTTTCAGGCCCAGTTCACGGATCAGGACGGATGGCTTCTCTTCGGCCTCGCGCTCCGGGCGCTCGAGCCAGCTCGCGCCCAGGTGCCCCATGATCGGGGCGATCTCGCGGCCAAGATAGAAGTGGCCGCTGCCGTCGTGGTTCCGGGGCGGGTGAACCTCGTAGCCGGGACACGCCGCCGCCGGCGCCTGCGACACGGCCAGCGCGACCATCGCCGCGCCGACGGCACCTGCCAATCGGCGCAGGACCCGTGCTATCAGCGCGCGCCCGGCCGCTCCGAAGCGCGCTGGCCCCCCATTGGGGGGTACCGACCGCAGGAAGGCTGGGGGGGTGGTCAGCGCGCGCCCGGCCGCTCCGAAGCGCGCTGGCCCCCCATTGGGGGGTGCCGACCGCAGGAAGGCTGGGGGGGTGGTCACCCTATTGTTCGGTGGTCTTGCGGATCTCCTTGGTGTCGCTCCATTCCTCGATGCCGGTCTGGATGTTG
>JAYTTO010000483.1:0-1659 GCA_043744975.1 Betaproteobacteria bacterium
GCAGGCAGGGCGTGCGCTCCACCGCGCCGGCGATGCGCTGCGCGGCGGATCGAACCTGCTCGAGGGAGACGCTCATGCCCAAGTCTAGCCTCGATATAATGAATTCATGAAAAGAATGCTTTTTGTCGTCTGGGTTTTCCCGTTTTTATTCGCGGGCTCCATTCATGCTCAATACCCCAACCGGCCGATCAAGCTGGTGGTGCCGTTCACGCCCGGCACCGGCATCGACATCCTCGCGCGCACCTGGGGGCAGAAGCTGCAGGACCGGCTGAAGACGCCGGTGGTGGTCGAGAACCGGCCCGGCGCGAGCGGCAACATCGGCACCGAGGCGGTGGCCAAGGCGCCGGCCGACGGCTACACGCTGCTCTTTACCGCGACCACGCTGGTGCAGAGCGCGGTGCTGTTCAAGTCCGTGCCCTACGACCCGAAAGCGATGACGCCGATCGGCCTCGCGGCGATCGGCAATCTGTCGCTGGTGGCGCATCCCTCGGTGCCGGCGCGCTCGGTGGCGGAATTGGTGGCGCTGGCCAAGGCGCAGCCCGGCAAGCTCAACTACGCGTCGCCCGGCAACGCGACACCGCACCATTTGGCGATGGAGCTGCTCAAGCTGCACTTCGGCCTGCAGATGGTCCACGTGCCGTACAAGGGCACGGCCGGCGCGGTGACCGACCTGCTCGGCGGCCAGATCCAGCTCATGTTCCTGCCGGTACACGTGGCGCTGCCGCAGGTGCAGGCGGGCAAGCTCCACATGTTGGCGTCAGGAGGCGCACAGCGCTCGCCGGTGACGCCCGAGGTGTCGTCGCTCGCCGAAGCCGGCAGGAAGGACATCGACGTGGACATCTGGTACGCGCTGCTCGGCCCGGCGGGCCTGCCGCGCGACATCGTGCAGATACTGAATGGGGAACTGGCAGCGATCCTGCGCGACCCTGAAACCCGCGCCGGGCTGCTGAAGCAGGGATTGAGTCCCACCACCGGCACGCCGGCCGAACTCGCCAAGCTGATCGAGACCGACCTCGAGCGCTGGGGCCGCGTGGTGCGCGAGGCGCGCATCAGCGCCGACTGAGTGATGGCGCCGGTCCTTATTGTCGGCGGCGGCATCGGCGGGCTGACGCTCGCGCTGTCGCTGCACCAGGCCGGCATCGCCTGCAAAGTCTTCGAAGCCGCGCCGGCGATCAAGGCGCTCGGCGTCGGCGTCAACCTGCTGCCGCACGGCATGCGGGAGCTGACCGAACTCGGCCTCGCGGAGAAGCTGGAGCGCGTCGCGGTGGCCACCTCGGAGGGCTGCTTCTTCAACCGCTTCGGCCAGCTCATCTACCGCGAGCCGCGCGGCCGGCACGCGGGCTATGAATGGCCGCAGCTGTCGATACACCGCGCGGACCTGCACCAGGTTCTGCTGGATGCGGTGAGGGAACGCCTCGGCAACGATGCCGTGGTGTTGAACATGAAATGCCTTGCTCTCGTGGAAGAGCAGGGCAAGATAAAGGCGAAATTCGAGAACGGTGCGTCTTTCGAAGGCAGTTGCGCTATCGGCTGCGACGGCATCCACTCGGTGGTGCGCAAGCAGCTGTTTCCGGATGAAGGGCCGCCGGGCTACCAGGGCATCAACATGTGGCGCGGCGTGACGCGCATGAAGCCCTTCCTCTCGGGCGCGAGCATGGC
>JAYTTO010000484.1:0-2446 GCA_043744975.1 Betaproteobacteria bacterium
AGCGAACTGCTGCCGTGGCTGCTCAACGGTACCCTCGACGATGCCGAGCGCGGACGGGTCGAGCGGCATGTGGCCGAATGCGTGCAGTGCCGCCGCGAGCTGGTACGCGAGCGCGAGTTCAGCCAGGCGGTGATCGCGGTGCAGCCCGAGGCAGCCTGGGCGCCGTCGTTCGCCCGCGTCGCTTCCCGCATCGGTGCAACCGAGCGGGCAGGCCGGCAGTCGCCGGGTCCGTGGCGCAACCTGTTCGCCGCGTGGATGGCGCTGTCACCGTGGCTGCGCGCGGGGTTCGTCGCCCAGTTCGCGCTGACCTGCGTGCTCGCCGTTGCGCTGTATCTGCAGGTCGATGACGTACCGGCGTACCGCACGTTGGGGGCCGCAGCGTCGGCCGTGACCGGCGAGACCATCATCGTGGTCTTCGATCCGGCAGCGCGCGAACGTGAGATACGCCAGACGCTGCTCGGCGCGCGGGCACGGGTGATTGGCGGCCCTTCGCCCGAAGGGGCCTACACCTTGTCGGTGCCGGCGGCGGACGCGGCGGCCGTGCTGGCGCGTCTGCGGCAGGCGGCGGTGGTCCGCTTCGCCCAACCCGGACCCGAGCCGATCGAGGCGCCACGTTGAAACGCTGGCTCACAGCGCTGGGCATTCTCGTCGCCCTCGGCGGCGCCGGTTGTAAGTCGCTCGACGCGTTCGATGCCGGGGCGCTGGTCGACGGGCCGGCCCGGGCCGCACCCGGGACGGCAGAGCGCCGGCTGCTGGTCATGGTGGCGGAACAACCGGTGACCCATTACCGACCCGGTGTCGGTGCCGGCGGCGGCTATGGGGCCGCGGCCGGCGGCAGCCAGATCAGGACGGCGCGGGCGCTGGCGCAGGCCTATGGATTCACGATCGTCGATCAGTGGCCGATGCCATCGCTCGGGGTGCGGTGTTTCGTTGGCGAAGTTCCCGCCGGACGAGTCCCGGCGGAACTGGTCGAGCGCCTGGCGCTGGACCCGAGAGTCGAATCGGCGCAGTCGCTTCAGGTCTTTCGCGTCCTCGCTCGGGACGAGGCGGCGGGATCCCCCTCGGCCGCTCCCGGTCGGTCCGGCCTCGACGCCGTGCACCGCACCGCCACCGGCAAAGGCGTGGCGGTGGCACAGATCGACACCGGCGTGGATGTGATGCATCCCGCGCTCCGGGCCCGGATCACCGAAACCCGCAACTTCGTCGGTGGCACCCGCTTCGGCCCCGAGTTCCACGGCACCGCGGTGGCCGGCGTCATCGTCGCGCAGACCGACGGCGACATCGGCGGCATCGCGCCGGGCGCGTCGCTGCTGACGCTGAAAGCCTGCTGGCCGTCGTCCGAGGCTGCGGGCGCTGCGGTCTGCGACAGCTTCACCCTGGCGAAAGCCCTGCAGTACGCCATTCTCCGCAACGTGCGGATCATCAACCTGAGCCTTGGCGGCCCGCGCGACCGCCTGCTGGAGCGGCTGCTCGACAAAGGTCTGGAGCGCGGCATCACCATCCTCGGCGCAGTCGATCCCGAGGCTCCGGCCGATACCTTTCCTGCCGCTCATCCCGGGGTCATCGCGGTCGCCACCCGATGGGCACCGGATGCACCGGCGGGCGTGGTGCTGATGCCGGGCAACGATGTGCTGACGACGGTGCCGAACGGCCGCTGGGGGCTCGTCTCCGGCAGCTCCTTCGCCACGGCTCACGTCAGCGGCGTGGCCGCGCTGCTGCTGGAATGCTCGCCCCGGCTCGGGCCCGGCGAGATGGCAATACTGTTGCGTGCGTCCGCACGACGCGCGTCGGCCGACGGCGCGAGCGCGGTCCTGGATGTGTGCACGACGCTCGGCCGTGCGGCGCCTGCCGTGCCTTGCACCTGCTGCTGCACGCTGGCCGGCCCCCACGGCGGCGAAGCCTCCGCCCGACGCCCGTCCTGACCGGTGCGGATTGCCGCGGGAGTCTGGGTCGCGGCTGCCTGGTTCTCCGTCTGCCAGGCCCGCGCCGAAGTCTCCGGCACGATTGCCGTCCTGTCCGACGATCGCTACCGGGGGGCTTCGATCAGCGATGGCAATCCGGCGGTGCAGGCAAGCATCGCCGTCGATCATCCGGCCGGCCCCTACGCGGGCGCGCTGCTGTCGAACGTGAAGATCGGGCCCGACACCAGCGGTCCGGGCTTGTTGTTGTATGGCGGACTCACGCATCGCCTGATCGGCACCACCGCCTGGGACGTGGGCGTGCTGATGCACCGTTATCCGTCCCCGTATGAATCGCCGCGCTACGACTACGCCGAGTGGTATGCGGGGATCGGCGATGCCAGCACCAGCGCCCGCTTGTTTCATGCCTCCGACTACTATGGCGTTGGCCTGTCGTCCTGGTATCTGGAAGCGAACCACTCGATGCCGCTCGACGGGCGCTACCGGTTATCGGCCCATCTGGGCTACCTGGTCGTCGGCGGGTCCTA
>JAYTTO010000485.1:0-2155 GCA_043744975.1 Betaproteobacteria bacterium
TGTTCGCGCTGCTGGCGCAGAGCTTCTTCTCGGTGGACGAGTTCTCCGGCGTCGTGGTGCAGGAGTTTTCGCTCGACAACTGGCGCGGGTTCGTCACCAATCCGGCCAATGGCGACATCGTCCTGCGCACGTTCCTCATGGCATTGACAGTCACCATCGCCGCCGCGCTGATCGCGTTTCCGGTCGCCTACTACATGGTGCGGTTCGCCGGCATCCGCACCAAGGCATTGATGTACCTCGGCGTCATGCTGCCGCTGTGGTCGAGCTACCTGGTGCGGGTGTATTCGTGGAAGCTGATCCTCGCGAAGGAGGGCATCGTGAGCTGGGTCATGGCCCAATTGCATCTCACCTGGCTGCTCGATGCCGCGCTGGCGACCCCGGTGATCGGCGGGCCGTCACTGTCGACCTCGTACATCGGCATGTTCCTGGTGTTCACCTACATCTGGCTGCCGTTCATGATCCTGCCGGTGGTGGCGGCGCTTGAGCGCGTGCCGGGGTCGGTGATCGAAGCCTCGGGCGACCTCGGCGCCGATCCCGGCCAGACCTTCCGCAAGGTGATCTTTCCGCTGGCGTTTCCGGGGGTGGTCGCCGGGTCGATCTTCACCTTCTCGCTGACGCTGGGCGACTACATCATCCCCGGCATCATCGGTTCGTCGACGCCGTTCCTCGGCCAGGCCGTGTATTCGCAGCAGGGCGTAGCCGGCAACATTCCGCTTGCCGCCGCTTTCACCGTCGTGCCGATCGCAATCATGGGCGTCTATCTCACCCTCGCCAAACGCCTCGGCGCATTCGATGCCATCTAATGTCAGATATGGCCCGCGCGCCGGCTGGGGGCTCAGGCTGTCGGCACTGGGCGGTCTGCTGTTCCTGCACATCCCGCTGGCCATCATCGTGCTCTACGCCTTCAGCATCGAGGAGAAGAGCTTTGTCTTCCCGATCCCGGGCTTCACGACGAAGTGGTTTGCGGTGGCCTTTGCCCGCGCGGACATCCGGGAGGCGCTCGGCCTGTCGATCCGGGTCGCGGCGGTCTCGACGGCACTCGCGCTGCTGCTCGGCACGCTGGCGGCGGCCGCGGTATGGCGCTCGCGCTTCTTCGGCCGCGAAGCGATCTCGCTGCTGCTGATCCTGCCCATCGCACTGCCCGGCATCATCACCGGCATCGCCTTGCGCTCGGCCATGGGGCTTGCCGAGATTCCGTTCAGCTACTGGACCATCGTGCTCGGTCATGCAACCTTCTGCATCGTGGTCGTCTACAACAATGTCCTGGCGCGGTTTCGTCGGACCAATCGCGCCCTGATCGAAGCGTCGATGGATCTTGGCGCGGACGGGTTCCAGACGCTGCGGTATGTGGTCCTGCCGGGCATCGCCACCGCGTTGCTCGCCGGCGGCATGCTGGCCTTCGCGCTGTCGTTCGACGAGGTGATCGTCACCACCTTCACCGCCGGCCAGCAGAGCACGCTGCCGATCTGGATGCTGTCCGAACTCATCCGGCCACGGCAGCGCCCGGTGACCAATGTGGTCGCGGTATTTGTCATCGCCGTCACGTTCGTGCCGATCGTGGCCGCGTTCTATCTCACCCGCGACACGCACGATATCGCGGGCAGCATCAAGTGATTTTGTGATCGACGATCAAATGCAGCCACTACGGCTCCAGATGACTGAACGTCCACAAGACTGTCCGACACGAATGCAACCGCGTGATCAGCCCTCAGGCTTCCCTCATCCCCAGCCCTTCTCCCGGAGGGAGAAGGGAGCAGTAGACATCCCTCTCCTCTCGGGAGAGGGACCGAGGGTGAGGGATGCCGAACGACGTCGCGAATATGGAATGATTTTTTCTCAGCGAAAGGAATATCAATGCACACTGAACTCCTGATCGGCGGCCAGTTCGTCAAGGGCGAAGGCGAGCCCCTCGCCGTGCTCAATCCGGCGACGGGCGCCACGCTGGCAAGCGTGGCGGAAGCCTCGCCGGGTCAGGTGGATGCCGCGGTCAAGGCGGCGCACAAGGCGTTCGGCTCGTGGTCGCAGACCACACCGGCCGAACGCTCGAACCTGCTGTTGAAGCTGGCCTCGCGCATCGACGACGAGGCCGCCAACCTGGCATCGATCGAATCGCAGAACGCCGGCAAGCCGTACGCGCGGGCCCTGGCCGACGAGC
>JAYTTO010000486.1:0-13998 GCA_043744975.1 Betaproteobacteria bacterium
CCGACGTTCGCGCGAAAGATCTCCTGCCACGGCGTCTGGCTCTCGGGGATCGGGAAGCCGCCGCGCTTCTTCAGTGCCGCCATCCGCTTGGTGTACTCGTCTTTCGTGATGAGCACATTCGCGGTGCGCTTGTTGAGATCGATGCGGACGCGGTCGTTGGTCTTGAGGATGGCGAGACCGCCGGCGCTGGCCGCCTCGGGCGAGGCGTTCAGAATCGAGGGTGAGCCGGACGTGCCCGACTGGCGTCCGTCGCCGATACAGGGCAGTTCGGTGACGCCGGCCTTGATGAGCCTGGCCGGCGGTTGCATGTTGACCACCTCGGCCGCACCCGGATACCCCTTGGGGCCGACGCCGCGCACGAACAGCAGGCACGTATCGTCGATCTTGAGCTTGGGATCGTCGAGGCGATGGTGATAGTCCTCCGGGCCTTCGAACACGATGGCCCGGCCTTCGAACGCATTCGGGTCCTTCGGGTTCGCCAGGTAGCGCTCGCGGAAAGCATCCGAGATGACGCTCGTCTTCATGATCGCGCTGTCGAACAGGTTGCCCTTGATGTTGAGGAAGCCGGCGCTGGCCTTCATGGGCTTCTTGAACGGCCAGATCACCTTCGGATCCTGCACCGGGGTGTTGCGGCAGTTGTCGGCGAGCGACTTGCCGTTGACCGTGACGGTGTTCTTGCGGATCTTGCCGGCCTTGAGCAGTTCGTTGACCACGGCGGGAACGCCGCCGGCACGGTAGTACTCCTCGCCGAGGTACTCGCCGGCGGGCTGCATGTTCACCAACAGCGGAATGTCGTACCCGACCTGCTCCCAGTCGGGGGTGTCGAGCTTGACGCCGATGTGCCGGGCGATGGCGTTGAAGTGGATCGGCGCGTTGGTCGAGCCGCCGATCGCGGAGTTGACCACGATGACATTCTCGAACGCTTCGCGGGTCATGATCTTCGACGGTCGGAGGTCTTCCCACACCATCTCGACGATACGCTTGCCGGTGTCGTAGGCATTGGCGGCGCGGTCGCGGTGCGGCGCCGGAATGGCGGCGCTGCCCGGCAGAGACATGCCCAGCGCTTCGGCCAGGGAGTTCATGGTCGACGCCGTTCCCATGGTGTTGCAATGGCCCGACGACGGCGCCGAGGACGCGACGATCTCGATGAACTGTTCGTGGTTGATCTCGCCCGAGGCCAGGAGTTGCCGGGCCTTCCAGACGATGGTGCCGGAGCCGGTGCGCTCGCCGCGGAACCAGCCGTTCAGCATCGGTCCGCCCGACAGCACGATGGCCGGAATGTCGACCGTGGCGGCAGCCATCAGCTGTGCCGGGGTGGTCTTGTCGCAGCCGGTCGTGAGCACGACACCGTCGATGAAGTAGCCGTAGAGCAGCTCGACCAGCCCGAGATAGCAGAGGTTGCGGTCGAGCGAGGCCGTCGGCCGCTTGCCGGTTTCCTGGATCGGGTGCACGGGAAACTCGAACGCAATGCCGCCGGCCTCACGCACGCCTTCGCGCACACGGTGCGCCAGCTCGAGATGGTGGCGATTACAGGGCGACAGGTCGGAGCCCGACTGCGCGATGCCGATGATCGGCTTGCCCGCTTGCAGCTCCTCGCGCTGCAAGCCGAAGTTCATGTAGCGCTCAAGGTAGAGCGCGGTCATGTCGGGATTGTCGGGGTTGGCAAACCACTGTCGCGATCGCAGCTTCGACGGGTCTCTCGTGACGGACTTCTTGGCCATGTTATGCGGTCTCCTCCAGAAGTATTGGCGCTATGTGATTGCGCTGCGTCGTTGGCGTCGGGCGCTACGTAGCGGACCGAGAGTATGAACCCGCCGCCGAGCGTTTGGTACGCCCTGCCCAGCCGGGAATGCGGTTACCGCAGCAGTTGCTCGCAGCGTGCGCGCTTGACGAACTGTCCGCCGCCGCGGGTCTTCAGCTCGCTGCCCGCGATGATGATGCGGCCGCGCGAGAGCACCGTGTCGGGATAGCCCTTGACGACGAATCCTTCGTAAGCGCTGTAGTCGACGCGCATGTGGTGGGTGCGCGGATTGTTGACGGAAATGGTTTCGGTACGGTTCGGATCGAACACCACGATGTCGGCGTCGGAGCCGATGGCGATGGTGCCCTTCTTCGGGAACAGGCCGAAGGTCTTGGCGGCCGATGTCGAGGTAAGCTCCACGAACCGGTTGAGCGGCAGTCGCCCTTCGACGACACCGCCGTGATACATGAGCGCCATGCGGTTCTCGACGCCGGGGGCACCATTCGGAATCCTGGTGAAGCTCTCGCGGCCGAGTTCCTTGCCCAACTGCGCCGGCGCCGGATCCCCTGGGCGCCAGGCGCCGTTGAAACAGAACGGGCAGTGGTCGGTGGCGACCGCGCTCAGGTGGTGCTGCTTGAGCCCCTGCCACAGCACGGCCTGGTTCCACTTCTCGCGCAGTGCCGGGGTCATCACCCACTTGGCGCCTTCGAACGGATCGAGCGCATTGCCGGCATAGATCGATTCGTCGAGGAACAGGTACTGCGGACAGGTCTCGGCCTGCACGTCGACGCCACGCATGCGGGCGATCTTGACTTGGTCGAGCGCATCGGCCGACGACAGGTGCACGATATAGAGCGGCACCTGAGCGACCTCGGCGATCGAGATCGCCCGGTGCACGCCTTCGGCTTCCATGCGGGTCGGCCGGGTCTTGGCGTGATACTGCGGCGTGAGCTTGCCGTCGCGGATCGCCTCCTTGATGATCTCGTCGATCACGATGCCGTTCTCGGCATGCATGCAGATGCGCGTGCCGTTCAAGCCGGCCTGGCGGAAGGTGCGGTAGAGCGTGCCATCGTCGACGTACAGCACGCCCGGATACGCCATGAACAGCTTGTAGGAGGTGACCCCGGCATCGGCCAGTTTCTGCATCTCCGGCAGCCGCGACTCGGGCATGTCGGTGACGATCATGTGGAACGCGTAGTCGATCGTGGCCTTGCCGTCGGCCTTGGCGTGCCAGGTGTCCAGACCCTTGAACGTGCTCTCGCCCTTGGTCTGGATGGCGAAGTCGATCACGGTGGTGGTGCCACCGAACGCGGCCGCGACGGTGCCGGTATCGAAGTCGTCCGCCGAGGTGGTGCCGCCGAACGGCATGTCGAAATGCGTGTGCGGATCGATGCCGCCGGGGAACACGAACTTGCCGATGGCGTCGATCACATGATCGGCGCGGACATCCAGGCTCACGCCGATCCGGCTGACGGTCTCGTTCTCGATGTAGATGTCGGCAAAGTAGTCGTCCACCGCCGTCACCACCCGGCCATTCTTGATCAGCACGCTCACCGCTATGTCTCCTCAATAGGTTCCAGATTGGCATTCCTCAGCTTCCCTCACCCTCGGTCCCTCTCCCGGAGGGAGAGGGATGTCTACTGCGCCCTACTCCGGGATGTCTACTGCTCCCTTCTCCCTCCGGGAGAAGGGCTGGGGATGAGGGAAACCTGAGTGTCGATTGCGGGGTCGCGTTGCTGTCGACCGGTCCCGTGGGTGATGCAGGCACCTGGAGGCGTAGTAGCTGAACTTCATCGCCAATCAGGAAAAGATTTCGCATCCAGGCGAAGCTCGCGAAAGAAGCGGCATCATCCGCAGGGTCTCCCGAGGAATGGTGCTCCCCCTCGAGGGGGAAGGCGAAGCGCAGCGCAGCCTGGGGGGGCGTCATTGGACCTGCGACGGGTTGTTGGGATGCTGCGTCCAGTTGCGGTAGCCGCCGACCACCCGCCCGGTGCGGGTGTCGACGCTGCCGTCCGGCAACTGCCGCAGCGTGATGCAGTTGTCGACCGGGCACACCACGACGCAGAGGTTGCAGCCGACGCACTCGGCATCGATCACCTCGTAGTGCCGCCTGCCGTCCTGCTCCCGCGTGATCGCCTGGTGCGCCGTGTCTTCGCAGGCGATGTAGCAGCGGCCGCAACTGATGCAGAGGTCCTGGTCGATCTGCGCCTTCACGACATAGTCGAGATTGAGGTTCTCCCAGTTGACGAACTTGGGCACGGCCTTCGCCGTGAAGTCCGCCAGGGTGGCGTGCCCCTTCTCGTCCATCCAGTTGCGCAGACCGTCGATCATGTCGCCGACGATGCGGAAACCGTGCGTCATCGCCGCGGTGCAGACCTGCACGTTGGTGGCGCCCATGGCCATGAACTCGGCCGCGTCGCGCCAGGTGCCGATGCCACCGATGCCAGAGATCTGCAGACCCGCGCACCCGGGGTCGCGCGCGATCTCGCCGACCATGCGCAACGCGATGGGCTTGACCGCCGTGCCGCAGTAGCCGCCGTGGGCGCCGAGGCCGCCGACGCTCGGACTCGGCGCCAGCGTGTCGAGATCGACCGCCATCACGGCGCTGATCGTGTTGATGAGCGACACCGCGTCTGCACCGCCGCTCATGGCCGCCCGCGCCGGCGTCAGGATGTTGGTGACATTGGGCGTGAGCTTGACGATCACCGGCAGCTTCGAGAACTGCTTGCACCAGCGCGTGACCATCTCGACATACTCGGGCACCTGGCCGACCGCTGCGCCCATGCCGCGCTCGGACATGCCATGCGGGCAACCGAAGTTGAGCTCGATGCCGTCCGCCCCGGTGTCCTCGACCATCGGCAGGATCGACTTCCAGGCCTGCTCCTCGCACGGCACCATCAGCGACACCACCACGGCGCGGTCGGGCCAGTCGCGCTTGATCCGGCGGATCTCGTCGAGATTGACCTGCAGCGGCCGGTCGGTGATCAGCTCGATGTTGTTGATGCCGATGATCTGGCGCGTGGTCGTGTGGATCGCGCCATAGCGCGGCCCGCTCACGTTCACCACCGGCGGCCCGTCTTCGCCGAGCGTCTTCCAGACCACGCCGCCCCAGCCGGCCTCGAAGGCGCGGTTGATGTTGTAGGCCTTGTCCGTCGGCGGCGCACTGGCGAGCCAGAACGGGTTGGGCGAGCGGATGCCGGCCAGCGTCGCGGCGAGGTCAGCCATGCGCTTTCGCTCCCGTCAGAAAACCATCGATCGATGCCGCAGCGAGCTTGCCGTCCTCGACCGCAGTGACCGTGAGGTTGAGCCCGCCGACCACGCAATCCCCACCCGCCCAGACGCCGGCAAGCGAGGTCCGGCGCGCGTCGTCCACGCGGATGCGGCCGCCATCGAGATCGAGCAGCGCATTGCCACCGTCCTGCAGGGAATCCGGCACCAGCAGTTGGCCGATCGCCTTGAACACCATGTCGGCCGCGAGCGTGTAGCGCTCGCCGGTGTCGACCAGCTTGCCGACGGCATCGAGCGTCGTGTACTCGAACTCGACGCCACTCACCGCGCCATCGCGTACCAGCAGCCGTGCCGGCCTTGCCCAGTGTCGGATGCGGACCCCGTTGACCTGCGCCCACCGCTGCTCCTTGGCGCTCGCGCCCATGTTGTCCGCGCCGCGCCGATACACGATGGTCACGTCCTCGGCGCCGAGCCGCCGCGTCTGGGTGGCGATGTCGATGGCCGTCATGCCGCCGCCGATCACGACGATGCGGCGGCCGACCGGCAGGGTGCTCAGGTCGGCGGTCTGGCGCAGCGTCTCGATCCAGGCAACGGCGTCGTGCACGCCGCGGACACTCTCGTCGGCGACACCCAGGCTGTTGACCGCACCGAGACCCGCGCCGATGAACACCGCATCGAACTCGCGGCGCAGTTGCGGCAGCGTGATCTCGTGGCCGAGGCGCTGCCCGGTGTGCACCGCGATGTTGCCGACCGCCAGTAGATAGTCGACTTCCCGCTGCGGAATCTGCCCGGCCACCTTGTACGCGGCAATGCCATATTCGTTCAGGCCGCCCAACTTGGCCCGCGCCTCGAACACCGTCACCGCATGGCCATGCCGCGCAAGCCCATGGGCACAGGACAGGCCCGCGGGGCCGCCACCGACGACGGCAACGCGCCTGCCGGTCGGCGGGCCGGCCTTGAACAACTGGATGCCGTGGTCGAGCACCGCGTCCGTTGCGTGTCGCTGCAGAGCGCCGATGGCCACGGCCTTGTCTTCCGGGGTGTTGCGCACACAGGCGCCTTCGCACAGCACCTCGGTCGGGCACACCCGGGCACAGATCGCGCCCATGATGTTCTGCCCGAGGATGTCGTGCGCGGAACCCTTCAGGTTGCCGTTGGCGATCTTGCGGATGAATTCCGGAATCGGGATGCCGGTCGGACAGGCGGCGATGCACGGCGCGTCATAGCAATAGAGGCAGCGGTCGGCCTCGACCAGCGCCTGGTGATGGCTCAGCGCCGGATGCGAGTCGGCGAAGTTGCGATCGTAGGCTTCGGCCGGCAATCGCGCCGGCCTGATGTCGGTGGTGGCCGAAGCGCCGTTCGGATCGGTGGCAGCCATCGGATCAGCGCGGCTCGGCCAGCGCGCCGTAGCTCTCGGGCCGGCGGTCGCGGAAGAACTGCCAGATGTCGCGCACCTCGCGCACCATGTCCAGGTCGAGATCCGCCACCAGAAGCTCATCGTTGGTGCCGCTCGCCTGGGCGACGACCTGCCCGCGCGGATTGACGAAGTAGCTCGACCCGTAGAACTCGCCGATATTCCACGGCGCCTCGGTGCCGACCCGATTGACGGCGCCGACGTAGTAGCCGTTGGCCACGGCCGCCGCCGGTTGTTCGATCTGCCAGATGTACTGGCTGACGCCGGCCACCGTCGCCGACGGATTGACGACGTACTCGGCGCCGTTCAGCGCGAGCGCGCGCCAGCCTTCCGGGAAGTGGCGGTCGTAGCAGATGTAGACCCCGAGCTTGACATAGGCCGTGTCGAACACGGGATAGCCCAGATTGCCGGGCTTGAAGAAAAACTTCTCCCAGAAACCGGCGACTTGCGGGATGTGGTGCTTGCGGTACTTGCCGAGGTAGGTGCCGTCGGCGTCGATGACCGCGGCGGTGTTGTAGTACACGCCGGGCATCTCTTCCTCGTAGATAGGCACCACGATGACCATCGAGTACTGCTTCGCATACTCGCGCATCAGTTGCGTGGTGGGACCGTCGGGGATCGCCTCGGCGGCCGCGTACCACTTGCGGTCCTGGCTCGGGCAGAAATACGGCTGGGTGAAGACTTCCTGGAGGCACAGCACCTTGACGCCCTGCCGGCCCGCCGCCTCGATGTGCGGGACGTGCCCCGCGATCATCTGCTGCCGGATCGCCTCGGGGCTCTGATCACAGGTGCCCTTCAATCCGAGTTGAATCAGTCCTGCCTTGAGCATGCTCATGAAGCGTCGTCCAGTCCGCGTCGATCGCCGGGGACCGCCACGTGAATCCCCACCAGGGTAAGACTGCCGGCGGGCGGTACGGCCGCCCGCCGACGCAGCGTGCTACTTCTGTGCCGCGTCCCAGATCTTGCCGGTCGTAGCGCCCGAAGGCTTCTTGGTGATCACCGGATCCGACTTGCCCGACAGCAGCGTCGCGACGGTACGCTCGTAGGCCTTGGGATCGAGGTAGCCGGTCTTGCCGCCTTCGACCAGCTTCGCGACCTCGAGCATCTGCGTGGTCTGGTGCTCCCTGGTCTGGGCGCCGGAGGCATCGTTGTCGAGGACGATCTTCACCGCCTCGGCCTGGTTCTTGACTGCATAGTCCCAGCCCTTCATCGACGCCTTCAGGAAGCGGGCCAGCTTGTCCGCCATCTTCGGATCGGCGATGTTCTTCTCGGTCGTGTAGAGGCCGTCCTCGAGCGTGGCGACGCCCTGGTCCTCATACTTGAACACGATCAACTGGTCGGCCTTCATGCCGGCCTCGATCAACTGCCAATACTCGTTGTAGGTCATGGTGGAGATGCAGTCGGCCTGCTTCTGCAGCAGCGGGTCGACGTTGAAGCCCTGCTTCAACACCTTGACCGCAGCGGCGTCGCCGCTGGTCTTGTAGCCCAGCTTGTCCATCCACGACAGGAACGGATACTCGTTGCCGTAGAACCAGACGCCGAGGGTGCGGCCCTTGAAGTCTTTCGGCGTCTTGATGCCGGAATCCTTGCGGCAGGTGAGCATCATCCCGGAGCGCTTGAACACCTGGGCGATGTTGACCAGCGGCACGCCCTTCTCGCGCGTCGCCAATGCAGATGGCATCCAGTCGACGATGACATCGGCGCCGCCGCCGGCGATCACCTGGCTCGGATTGATGTCCGGGCCGCCGGCCTTGACCGTGACGTCCAGCCCGGCCTCCTTGTAGAAGCCCTTGTCCTTGGCAACGTAGTAACCGGCGAACTGCGCCTGCGTCACCCATTTCAGTTGCAGCGTGAGCTTGTCCTCGGCCGGGGCGGCGGTGGCACAGCACGCGATGGCGGCGGCAAGCAGCGCAAAACTCTGGTATTTCATTGCTGGTCTCCTGAAGGCTCGTTGCGATCGACTTCACTTAGGTGCGATAGGACGGATGCCAGAAGGTCAGCGCCCGTTCCACCACGGCAATCAACCCGTAGAACAGCGATCCGGCCAGCGCCGCAATGGCGATTGCCGCCCAGACCACGTCCACGTTCAGGCGCGCCACCTCGGCACTGATGCGGAAGCCGAGGCCGAGGATGGGCGACCCGAAGAACTCGGCGACGATGGCGGAAATGAGCGCCAGCGTCGAATTGATCCTGAGCGCATTGAATACGAAAGGCAAGGCAGTCGGCAAGCGCAGTTTGCGCAGCGTCTGCGCCGGACTCGCCGCGTAGGAATGCATCATATCGCGCAGCATGTCGTCGACCGCGGCCAGGCCGGCGAGGGCGTTCACGAGCATCGGAAAGAAGGTCACCACCGCCACCACCGCCGCCTTCGACTGCCAGTCGAACCCGAACCACATGACCATGATCGGCGCGATGCCGACGATCGGCATCGCGCTGGCGAGACTGCACACCGGCAGCAGGCCGCGCTTGAGGAAGCCGAACCGGTCCGCGACGATGGCGACCACCAGCCCGGCGCCGCAGCCGATGGCGTAGCCGGGCAGCACCGACTTGAAGAACGTCTGGCGGAAGTCAGGCCACAGGACGTCGAGGCGCGTGACCAGGATCGTCCCGACCTGGTGCGGGGTGGGCAGCAACACCTGCGGCACGGCGAATCCGACCACGAGCACCTGCCACAGCCAGAGCACCGTCACGCCGAACAGGGCGGGCGCGATCCAGCCGGTCAGGCGCGATGCCGGCCGGGCGGCAAGCAATGTGAGCCGCGTCCAGACCAGCAAGGTGGCGCCGCCGACGAACAGCCAGAGGCCGATCGCACTGGCGCCGAAGGTGCCGCCCTGTGCCAGCAGGAGAAGCGGCGCCGCGCCGGCGAGCACCAGCGCGACCGCTCCGAGCGCCTGGTCGATCGGCGCAGGCCAGAAGCGTGCGACAGCCACCGCAGTGGCCACGGCGACGACCCCACACAGCAACGCCAAGCCGGACCAGCCGGCTTCGCCCGCCGGCGCCAGCAGTCCCGCCGCCATGAGCACCGGCGCGATCCAGGCCGTAGGCGACAGTCTCACCGGGACGGCACCACGTTCCGGACGACAACACGTTCGACCAGAGTGACGGCGATCACCAGCGCAACTCCGAGCAGGGACGCCATCAGCAAGGCAGCCCAGATCTGAATGGTCTGCCCGTAGTACGACCCGGACAACAGGCGCGCGCCCAGGCCGGCCTGGGCCCCGGTCGGCAGTTCGCCGACGATGGCGCCGATCAGGCTGGTGGCGACCGCGACCTTCAGGCTCGCGAACAGGAATGGCGTCGACGCGGGCAACCGCAGCTTCCAGAACAACTGCATCCGGGTGGCGCTGTAGGTGCGCATCAGGTCGAGTTGCAGCGGATCGGGTGAACGCAAACCCTTCACCATGCCGATGGTGATCGGGAAGAAACACAGGTACATCGAGATGATGGCCTTGGGCACGAGGCCTTCCAGCCCCAGGCTGCCCAACACCACGATGACCATCGGCGCGATCGCCAGGATCGGCACTGTCTGCGAAGCGATCACCCAGGGCAGCAGGCTCCGGTCCAGCACCGGCAGGTGCACGATCGCGACCGCGAGCAGCATCCCGAGCAGCGCCCCGAACAGAAAGCCCAGCAACGTCGCCGACACCGTGACGCCGGCATGGAACACCAGGCTGCGCTTGCTCGTCGGCGGCAGTGTGAACACGGTCTCGTAGAAGTTGGCCACGATCTGGTGCGGCGCCGGCACGACCGGTCGCTGCATGGACCACGTCGCGGCCGCCAGATCGCGCACGGTCCAGGTCGTACCGTCGTTACCGAAACGCTCGATCACCTGGGCCGAATTGAGCCACACCGCCGCGGCGTACCAGACCACGAGGATCGCAACGACGACCACCGCGACCGGCCAGACGTCATGCCGCAATCGCGATGGAGGCTTCGGGCCCTGCCCGCCGTCGGCAACGGCAACGGCGCTAATCACCATAGCTGTGGCCGGCGCGAAGGGCGAGGCGGACGCGGTGGGCGACGTCGAGAAATTCGGGGGTCTCCCGGATATCGAGGGGCCGCTCGCGCGGCAGCGGACTGTCGATGACTTCCAGGATGCGGCCCGGGCGCGGGCTCATCACCACGATCCGGGTCGACAGGTAGACGGCTTCGGCGATCGAGTGCGTCACGAAGACCACGGTCTTGCGGGTGCGATCCCACAGCTCGAGCAGTTGTTCGTTGAGGTGGTCGCGGGTGATCTCGTCGAGCGCGCCGAAGGGCTCGTCCATGAGCAGGAGCTGCGGATCGAACGCCAGCGCCCGGGCGATCGACACGCGCTGCTGCATGCCACCCGACAGCTGCCACGGATACTTCCGTTCGAAGCCGGCGAGGCCGACCATGGACAGGTACGTCGCGGCCCGTTCGCGGCGCTGCGCGGGCGGGAGCCCCATGATCTCGAGCGGCAGCATCACGTTGCGCTCGACGTTGCGCCATGCATATAGCGCCGGGGCCTGGAACACGTACCCATACGCGCGCGCCAGGCGCGCCTGCGCCGGCGACACGCCGTTGACCGTGATCGAGCCGGAGGTCGGTGCCACCAGATCGGCCACCACGCGCATCAGCGTGGTCTTGCCGCACCCCGAGGGTCCGATCAACGAGACGAATTCGCCCGGCGCAATGTCGAGGTCGATGTCGGACAAGGCGACGACCGGCGAGTCGGCGGCCTGGAATACCAGGGAGAGATTGTCGATCGCGATCGCGGTCGACTTCGGATCCGGCGCAGGTGGAGCAATCGGGGCCACGGCGGGGACGGCGGCGGAGCGCAACGGATCGACGGCGGGCATGGCCGAAGTTTAGCCCGTGTCCGCTCGCGGGCGCATGCCCCGCGCAGCGGAATCTGCAAGCCGGCAAAGGGCCGGCACTACAGGCAAAGGGCCGGCACTACATCGCGGCAGCGAACCGCGGATAGGTCTCGCCGATCTCCGCGCGCACCTGCCGGCGCAGCAGCGCGAGGACCGCGCCGTCGGGCGGCGGCGTCTGCGGCACCGCTGCGGGGACATCGATCCCGAAGCCGGTATGGTCGAGGATCTCCTCGACGCTGTGGCCGGGATGCACGCTCTCCAGCGCAAACCGCCGACGCTCGCGGTCGAACGCCAGAATGCCCAACCCGGTGACCAGTTTCCACGGACCGCCCGGCCGATATACCCCAGGCGGGCTGGTGCCAGGTGCACTGATGAAGTCCACGCGCGGCACGAACACACGGCGCGTGTGCTCTTCGCGGAACAGGATCACGCGCGGGACGAGAAAGTAGAGATACGACGAGCCGAAACAGCCCGGCCAGCGCACGCCCCCCAGCGGATAGCCACCGGTGCCGACCAGGTTGATGTTCGCTTCACCGTCGATCTGGCCGCCGCCCAGGAAGAAGGCGTCGACGCGGCCTTGCGCCGCGAGATCGAACGTTTCCACGCCGCCGTTGGTGAAGTGGTTGTGCCGTTGCGAACCGAGCACATCCACGTGCAGCCGCCCCCCGCCCTGCGCCCGGGCGAGCAGCGCGCCTGCGCCGGGAATCGGCGACGAGGCGCCCACGATCACATGGCGGCAGTCCGCGAGCAGGCGGGAGATCACCACGATCAGCAGTTCCGCGGCCGTGAACGGCGCGCGCTCGATGACGGCGTTCAAGCGGCGACCGCTTCCCGTTCCTCGAGCCAGACCGCCAGCCAGCGGTTCCATGCCGCGTCGTCGGCGGCCGCAACCACGTAGGCGGCCAGCACGGCATCGTCCTGCGCATAACTGTCGCGAAACCTGACCGGCAACGCCCCGCGTCGCGCGACCGCGATCGCCGTCACATAGATGGCGGGAATCACGCCGGAGGCTCGGTCGGGATCGGCCATCAGGTCACCGTCGACGATCTCTTCCACCGTGACCAGCGTCTGCCGCGACGCATGGGCCATCGTGAGCAGTTCGCGCTGACGGCCGATGAAGACATTGCCGTGGCGGTCGGCGGCCGGCGCGTGGAACAGCGCCACGTCCGGCACGATGGCCGGCAGCAGGACGATCGGATCTCCGGCCGCGAAAGGATTGTCGATGACTTTCCAGTCCGGGCGGGCCGCGAGCAGGTCGGTGCCGAGCATGCCGCGCAACGGGATGAACGGAATGCCCTTCTGCCCGGCCTGCAACGCCGCGTGGATCGCCGGGCAGGTCGCGTCCCGGATCGCCAGCCTGCCCGCCTTCAGCGCCGCTGCGAATCGCGGGCCGGTTCCGAATTCGCCCAAGGTGACCGCGGAGGTTTCGACCAACCGGACACAGCCCGCACCGATCAGCAGGTCGGCCTGCAGGCCTCCAACGGGTACGCAAACGAGGTGCAGGTCCCGGACGCCGCGGCGAACCAGCGCACGGGTGGCGGCCATCGACACGCCGGCCGCATCCTGCGGAATGGCGAGGCAGGCGCCATCCGGAATGCCGGCAACCAGACCTGCAAGATCGGTCGTCATCGGCGATCGGATCAGGACGCCTCGAAGAACGAGGTCGGCTGCAGGATCTTGTTCTCCATGCTGTCGAGCAGCGGCATCGCCTTGGCCAGGAACTCGTTCCATTTCGGATCCGCCATCAGCGCAGCGCGGCGTTTCGCGCGATCGTCCAACCCGTCGTATTCCCAGAGGTGCACGACCTGCGACAGCGGTCCGATGTCGTTCGAGACATACCAGCCGATGTTCCGGCCCAGGTAGCTCTTCTGCAATCCATAGGCCTCGGTCGCGTAGAGATGGAGATACTCCTTGAGCCTGCCCGGCTTCACCATGTAAGTACGGTGGTCGATGATGGTCATGTCGTGGGCCTGTCGCCGTGTCGAACGCCGGCCGCGGAATGCAACCGGTCCGGCGGCAGATTAGCACCGCCGCGCCGGGCAACAAAAAACCCCGGCGCCTCGCGGCAGCCGGGGTCGTTGGCGCGACGGCGCCGGGATCACTTCACGCCAGGGTCACTTCACCTTGAGGTTGTACTCCTTGACGGTGGCCAGGAGTTCGACCCGGCGGTCGCGCTGCAGGCATTCGATCAGTTCGGCGCGCATCAGGTTCATGCATTCGCCGCCTGACACCAGGGAGTTGGCTTCGCCCTTGCCCTCGACCTTGAGCTTCTCCGGCGGAACGCCCTTCTCCATCAGATAGCCGGCGACGGCCCAGGCGCGCTTTTCCGACAGGTTCTTGTTGTAGGCCGAGTCGCCGATGCGGTCGCTGTAGCCGGTGACGTACAGGCGGTCGTAGGGCGCGGTCCCGAGCTTCTCCGTGATCACGTCGAGCTTCGCCTTCACGTCGTCGCTCAGGGTGTAGCGGTCGAAGTCGAACTGGCCGTTGTCCATGCCGAGGGTCGTCGGCAGGAAGCCGTCGAGCGTGACGCTCTTCTCGTCGCGGTCGATCTGGACGCCATTGCGTCCGGTGTCGACCCGGCCCACGCGTCCGGCACCTTCGGCGTCCAGTGCCGCCTGCGCCGCCTCGGCACGAGCCTGCGCCGCCTGTGCGGCCTGGACGGCACGTTCGGCTTCCACGCGGGCCTTGTCCGCCTCGAGCCGGGCCCGTTCCGCCTCCTCGCGAGCCTTTGCCACGCGCGCCGCTTCGCCGCCGCCGGCGCCCCCCGTGGCGGC
>JAYTTO010000487.1:0-4331 GCA_043744975.1 Betaproteobacteria bacterium
TTGCCCAGGCCCTTGGCGAGTGTCATCACGTCCGGGACGATGCCGGCATGCTGGTGGGCGAACCAGCGTCCGGTGCGGCCCATGCCGCTCTGGACCTCGTCGACCATCAGCAGCCACTGGTGCTGATCGCACAGGTCGCGCAGATAGCGCAGGTAACCGTCCTCGGGAATGTTGACGCCGCCCTCGCCCTGGACCGGCTCGACCAGCACGGCGACGACGTTGGGGTTGTGGGCCGCCACCTGCTCCAGCGCCTGACGGTCTTCGTAGGGGACACGGCAGAAGCCGGTCAGCAGCGGCTCGAAGCCGGCCTGGACCTTGCGGCTGCCGGTGGCGGAGAGCGTCGCCATGGTCCGGCCGTGAAATGCCTTTTCCATCACCACGATCACCGGCTGGTCGATCTTGCGGTGGTGCCCGTGCAGGCGGGCGAGCTTGATGGCCGCTTCGTTGGCTTCGCAGCCGGAATTGCAGAAGAAGACCCGGTCCATGCCGGAGACTTCGGCCAGCTTGTCGCCGAGGCGTTCCTGTTCCGGAATGCGGTAGAGATTGGACGCATGGATCATGCGACCGGCCTGCCGTGTGATGGCGGCGACTACCGCGGGGTGGCTGTGGCCGAGGCCGGTCACCGCGATGCCGGAGAAGGCATCGAGGTAGCGCTTGCCTTCGGTATCCCAGACCCAGACGCCGTCGCCGTGAGAGAACGCGACCGGCAGGCGGCCGTAGGTATTCATCAGATGCTGCATGGAGGATCGCCGTCCCGAAAAGCAACACGGCGGCCGTCGTTGCCGCCGTGCTGGTGTCATGTCAGTCTATTGTGCCGATTCCCGCACTGCATGCAAGAAAAACCGGGCGCCCAAAAGCAAAACCGCCACCGGAGCCAAATCGTGGCGGTTTATCAGGCCCCAATCGAAGGGCACTTGTATTCCACAGGCGCTGCGATAGCGGGGAACTGCCCCAGTCCCCAGCCCAAGACGACTTTCCAACCTCCACCGAAGGGCCAGCACCCGCCCGGCCGCCGGAAGGGCGCTGGGCCCCCCTTGGGGGGGCGACCGAAGGAAGCCTGGGGGGGTGGTCATCGCAGCGCGCGCCCGGCCGCTCCCAAGCGCGCTGGCCCCCCATTGGGGGGTGCCGACCGGAGGAAGGCTGGGGGGGTCGTCCTCAGGTCATCGCCTTGATGGCGGCAGACAGCCGGCTCTTGTTCCGCGAAGCGGTGTTGCGGTGGAAGATGCCCTTGCCGGTGATCGAATCGATGGTCGCCTGGGCGACCTGGAACACTGCCTGGGCAGCGGTCTTGTCGCCGACGTCGATCGCCTTGCGGACCTTCTTCATTGCGGTGCGCAGTTCGGACTTGAGCGCCATGTTGCCTTGACGCCGGGTCTCCGATTGACGTGCGCGCTTGCGTGCCTGAGCCGAATTGGCCATGTGTCAGATCCCTTGGGAATTGCCAAAAAGGGCGCAATAATACGGCCCTTCCCGGGGGCACGCAAGTTGCCCGGCCCGTCACTGCCCGGCCCGTCACCCGCCGTGTCCGGCTCCGCTCCGCTGCACCTTCCCGACCTTCCACGTTGAATCTGCTCAAGGCGCTGGCGACTGTCAGCAGCATGACGTTCGTGTCCCGCGTGCTCGGATTCGTCCGCGACGCGGCGATCGCCCGGGTGTTCGGTGCCGGTGCGGCGACCGACGCCTTCTTCGTCGCCTTCAAGCTGCCCAATCTGCTGCGGCGGGTGTTCGCCGAGGGCGCATTCTCCCAGGCGTTCGTGCCGATCCTCGCCGAATACCGCAATCGCCGGGGCGATGCCGACGCGCGCGACCTGGTCGACCACGTCACGACCGTGCTCGGGCTGGTGCTGCTGGCGGTTACCGTGGTGGGGGTGATAGCCGCGCCGGTCATTATCTACCTCAGCGCACCGGGCTTTGCGGCCAATCCGTCCAAGTTCCGCACCACGGTCGACCTGCTGCGAGTGACCTTCCCTTACATCTTCTTCATTTCGCTGACCTCGCTGGCGGGCGGCATCCTCAACACCTGGAGCCGGTTCTCGGTCCCGGCGTTCACGCCGACGTTGCTGAACGTCTCGTTCATCCTGTTCGTGCTGTTCCTGGTGCCGTATTTCGATCCGCCGATCATGGCCCTGGCGTGGGCGGTGCTGTTCGGCGGGCTGCTGCAGCTGGGCTTCCAGATACCCTTCCTCGCCCGCATTGGGATGCTGCCGCGGCTGCGCCTGGACTGGCGCGACGCCGGCGTCTGGCGCGTCATGCGGCAGATGGGGCCGGCGATCTTCGGCGTGTCGATCAGCCAGATATCGCTGCTCATCAACACCGTCTTCGCCTCGTTCCTGGTCACCGGCAGCGTCTCCTGGCTGTACTACGCCGACCGGCTGATGGAGTTCCCGACCGGCGTGCTGGGCGTCGCGCTCGGCACCATCCTGCTGCCCAGCCTGTCGCGCAGCCACGCCGATGGCACCGCCGCCGAGTTCTCACAACTGCTCGACTGGGGGCTGCGCCTCACCCTGCTGCTGGCGGTGCCGGCGAGCGTGGCGCTGGCCGTGCTCTCGGTGCCGTTGGTGGCAACCCTGTTCCACCATGGCGCGTTCGACGCGCACGACGTCGAGATGACCCGCCAGGCCCTGGTCGCCTACAGCCTCGGCCTGCTCGGACTGATCCTGGTGAAGGTGCTGGCGCCCGGTTTCTATGCCCGCCAGAACATCCGCACGCCGGTGAAGATCGCCTTGCTCACGCTGGCGGTCACCCAGGTGATGAACCTCGCCTTCATCTGGCCGTTGCAGCATGCCGGGCTGGCGCTGTCGATCGGGCTCGGCGCCTGCGTCAATGCGGCGTTCCTCTACATCAAGCTGCGCCAGCACGACATCTACCGGCCGGGGCCGGGCTGGTCGGGCTTCCTGTGGCGGCTCGGCGCGGCCGCCGCGATCCTCGGGGTCTGCCTCTGGTTCCTGTGCGGCGCCGAGGCGTCCTGGCTCCAGGGAACGATCCTCGCGCGTGCCGTGCGGCTGTCATGGGTGGTCGCGGCCGGCGGCGTCAGCTACTTCGCGGCGCTGTGGATGCTGGGCTTTCGCATGGCCGATTTCCAGAAGCGAGCCACGTAGCCGGGCTGCCCGATACAATCCGGGGTTGTCCGCCGCCGTACGCGCCCACCGGCTCCATCCCATTCGCAGCCCATGCGTCTCTACCGCTCCATCCCGCAGCGCGCCGACGACGCCATCGCCCTGACCATCGGCAATTTCGATGGCGTCCATCTCGGACACCAGGCGATGGTGGCGCGCCTGATCGCGGCCGCCCGGGAGCGGGGATTGCCGGCGGCGGTGATGACGTTCGAGCCGCATCCGCGTGAGCTGTTCACCCCCGATACCGCGCCGGTCCGGCTCACGCCGTTGCGCGACAAGGCGGAGCAACTCGCGGCCCTCGGCATCGACCGGCTCTATGTCTGCCGGTTCGACCGCGCATTCGCGCGCCAGACCGCCGAGGATTTCGTGCGCGACATGCTGGCCGCTCGCCTGGGTGTGCGCTGGTTGCTCGTGGGCGACGATTTCCGCTTCGGCGCGCAGCGCCGGGGCGACCTGGACCTGCTGGAGGCGATGGCGCCGGCCCTGGGCATGCAGATCGAGGCCATGCCGTCGATCAACGTCGCCGGCGTGCGGTCGTCCAGCACCGCGATCCGCACCGCCCTGGCCGAAGGCCGCATCGGCGATGCCCGGCAACTGCTCGGGCGGCCGTATTCGATCACCGGGCGGGTGGTGGGCGGCGACCGCATCGGCCGCGATCTCGGCTATCCGACCGCCAACGTTCACCTCGCCGGGCGCCGCATGCCGCTGGCCGGGATCTTCGTCGTCGAGGTGCATGGCCTCGGTGCTGCTGCGATCCAGGGTGCCGCCAGTCTCGGCGTGCGTCCTACGGTTTCGAATGCCAACCGGTGTACGCTTGAGGTATTCCTGCTCGACTTCGTCCGCAACATTTACGGGTGGCGGATCCGTGTCGAGTTCCTGCACAAGCTGCGCGACGAGGAGAAGTACCACACCCTCGGGGCGCTGAAGGCGCAGATCGGGCGCGATGTCGCCGCTACCCGCGAGTTCTTCGATGGTCCGGTCGCCACGCGCCATGACCACGCCTGATGGCGCGCCCCGCGCCGGCAAGGTGCGCGGTAGAGCCGTCCGATTCCGTTCCATCCGGTTGCCGCCGAGGCGCCGCTGTTGCACCGAACCATTGCCGACATGACTGACTACAAGCAAACCCTGAATCTCCCCGATACCCCGTTTCCCATGAAGGGAGACCTGGCCCGGCGCGAGCCGGTCTGGGTGCGGCAGTGGCAGGAGCGCAAGCTG
>JAYTTO010000488.1:0-1555 GCA_043744975.1 Betaproteobacteria bacterium
TTCGAACGTTTCCGACTCGCCGTCCGTCTGCGAAGTGCCGCGCTGTGTTGAATGCCCGACCGCATCGGCCGTGCCGTGCGCGACCGTGCGCGTGTGCGCCTGACCGTCGGTTTCGGAATTCGAGCGGCCTTTGGTGTTGGCGGTGCCGTTGGTCTCGCCGAGCAACGCAGGGGAATCGCATGAACGACTAGCCGGTGCCCGCGACGAGGCTGGCGAGGTAGCTGTCGTCCCAGGCGGCGAGACGGCGTTTGGCGCGCATCGAGTGCTTGTCGGCCTTGGTCCGCATCAGGTTGCTGGCGATGTGCTTGATGGTGGCGAAGTTGGCGGGTGCATTCTCCCGGCGGATGCGGCACTCGTCGTCGCGAAACACCATGTCCATCACCCAGTGATGACTCTCGACGCCCCAGTGACCGCGGATGGCCTCGCCCTGGCGGACGGCGTCGGCTGGCAGCGAGGAGATGTAGAAGCGCGTCTCCTGCTGGGTTTTTCCGCCGATGAATTCGCGGCGGCTTTCGACCATGACGATGCTCTTCAAGCCCACCCAGTCATGTCGTTCCTTGAGCCAGTCGATGTCGTCGATCGCCGTGAAGCTGCGGGTCTCGATGCGGCCGTGGCTCTTCTCCAGCGTCTGGTGCCGGCTGACCTCGGTGTCTTTGAATTGACAGGCTTTCTGCTCGGCGAAGAACAGCTCGACATCGTCGTTCAAGGTGCCCTGGTTGCCTTTCAGGGCGAGTACGTAATCCGCGTCCTTGGCCACGATTTTTTTGGCGATCTCCTTCTGGCATCCCATGGCGTCGATGGTGACGACCGCGCCCTTGATCGTCAGCCGATCGAGCAGCTCGGGGATCGCCGTGATCTCGTTCGATTTGTCGGCGACCTTGCGTTGACCGAGCACGAGACGCTGGCGGCTCGAAAAGGCCGAGATCATATGGATCGGCGCCTTGGCGCCGCCCTCCTGATAGGATCGCCGCAGCGTCTTGCCATCGATGGCGACGATATCGGGTCCGAGCTTCGCAATCGCCGAAACCCAGGCGATGAAGCAACCCTGGAAGCCTTCGGCGTCGAGGGCCGAAAACAGATTGCCGAACTGGTCATGGGACGGCGTGCCCTCGTCGAACGCCGCGAACCGGCGCAGGAAGTCGAGCTTTCGCTTGCCGAACAGCGCGACCTCGACCCAGCCGTCGGCACCGGCGAGCACGGCCAGCAGGCACTGCAGCAGCATCTCGGACAGCGGATAGGCGATCTTGCCACTCTGCCGCGGATCTTCGAGCGGTTCGAAATGATCAAGCCACCCAACGACTTGATCGTAGGCCCGGTCGGCCTGGGAGGCAGTGTCGGACGGAGCGTCGGCCATGGTGGTCCTCCTCGCGAATCAGTAGGACCCCGATAGATTCAGCATTCTTCGCGCTTGTCACCGCCAGACTCATGCAATCGCCCTGATGTCCCAGTTGTCACCCCTTGCAGTTGATCTTGGCGAGGCCGGCCTCGAGCTGGGCGGTCGATTCGGCGATCTGGCTGGCGTGGGCGGCCTTGTCGGTCGGGCACGACGGCGGCT
>JAYTTO010000489.1:0-3328 GCA_043744975.1 Betaproteobacteria bacterium
GTGGACGTGTTGCTCGCGATCACGGCGTCCGGCCGGCAGACCTGGTCGAGCACGCGGAAGATGCCGGCCTTGACCTCCTCGTTCTCGAACACGGCCTCGGTCACCAGATCGCGATCGGCGAATGCCGCGAGATCGGTGGTGGTGGTGATCCGCCCCAGGGCGGCCTCGCCGGCACCGGCAACGTAGAACCCGCGCTGCGTGCCCTTGTCCACCACCCGCGCCAGCCCGTCGCGCGCCCGCGACAGCGCGTCGTCAGAGGTATCCGCCAGCAGCACATCGCGGCCCGCCAGCGCACACACCAGCGCGATCTCCGACCCCATCAGACCGGCTCCGATCACTCCTACTTTGTCGAACATTCCTGCTCCCGCCCGGTGGGGCTCAATGTCATGCTATTCAGATTTGCTTCCATTTTGACCGCGGCTTCTCAAACGAGGGCAGCGGCAGCGCCGCGGCGGCGGCATGGAACCGATCGAGGTGATGGTCGGCATCGCCGAACAGCGTGTCGATGGCGGTGATGCGCTTCACGTAGTGGCTGACATTGAGCTCGTTGGTCATGCCCATGCCGCCATGTAGCTGGATCGCCTGCTGGGCGACGAAGCGTCCCGACCGCCCGATCAGCTCCTTGGCCCCGGACACCGCACGCCGCCGCTCGACAACATCCGTTGAATCGACCTTCATGGCCGCGAGCATGGCCATCGACCGCGCCTGCTCGCAATGCATGAGCAGATCGACCATGCGGTGCTGGAGGGCCTGGAAGCGGCCGATCGGCACGCCGAACTGCCGCCGTGTCTTGAGGTATTCGAGCGTGGCGTCCTTCAGCGTCGTCATGGCACCGACCGCTTCCGCGCACAGGGCGGCAATGGCGCGATCGGCCACCAGTTCCACCACCGGCAGGCTGCGCCCGGCGACGCCGATCAGCGAATCCGAATTCACCTGGACGTTCTCGAACGTCACTTCGGCCGCGCGCATCCCGTCGTAGGTCGGATACTCGAGGCCGCTCACGCCCGGCTCGGCCGGGTTGACGAAGAACAGGCTGACGCCGTCCGCGTCGCCGGCCTTGCCGCTGGTGCGCGCCGAGATGATCAGCAGGTCGGCGACCGCACCGTGGATGACGACCGACTTGCGGCCGCTGATGATCCAGGCACCGTTGGGTTCCTGGCGCGCGGTGGTCTCGACATGGCCGAGGTCGTAGCGGCCGGCGGCTTCGAGAAAACCGCAGGCGAGCTTCATGGTGCCGTCCATGATCAGCGGCAGGAGGTACTGCTTCTGGTCATCGCTGCCGACCGTGGCGATCAGGCTCGCCGCCATGACCACCGTGCCGAGGTAGGGTTCGACCACCAGGTGCCGCCCGAAGGCCTCCATCACCACCATGGTCTCGACACCGCCACCGCCGAAACCGTCGCGGTCCTGCGGCACCGGCAAACCGAGCAGGCCGAGTTCGGCAAAACCTTTCCAGATGTCCGGGCTGTAGCCGGCGCGCGTGGCGATGATCGCGTTGCGCGCGCCGAACGAGTAGGTCTTCTCGAGGAACTTGTCCACCGAGGCCTTGAGCATCAACTGCTCTTCTGTGAAATCGAAATCCATGCCGATGGTTCTCCGCGTTCCGGTTGCCGTGGCGTGAGGTCGTGCGGCCTGCGCCGCGCGCTGGCTACAGGCCGAGAATTCCCTGCGCGATGATGTTGCGCTGGATCTCGTTCGATCCGCCGTAGATGGTTACCTTGCGGTAGTTGAAGTAGCGCGCGGCCAGCGGCGCCGCGTATTCGGGGCCGACGCGCTCGCCCAGCCAGTGATCGCCCCACGACCCGGGTAGGTGCGCGAGCGCGACCGACCCGACCGCTTCCATCATCAACTCGGTGAGCGCCTGCTGGATCTCGGTGCCCTTGATCTTGAGGATGGACGCCTCCGGCCCCGGCGGCTTGCCCTGGCGATCGGCAACGAGCACGCGCAGGTTGGTGATCTCGAGCGCCATCAGCTCGATCTCGACGCGGGCGATCTTGTCGCGGAAGCGCGGGTTGTCGATCAGCGGCGCGCCGCCCGCGTGCTCCTGCGAGGCGATGTGCTTGAGATAGGCGAGTTCGCGCTTCGAGCGCGACACCCCGGCGATGTTGGTGCGCTCGTGCGAGAGCAGGAACTTGGCGTAGGTCCAGCCGCGGCCCTCCTCGCCCACGAGATTCTCGACCGGCACCTCGACATCTTCGAGCCAGACCTCGTTGACCTCATGCTCGCCGTCGAGCGTGATGATCGGCCGCACCGTCACGCCCGGCGAGTGCATGTCGATCAGGAGGAACGAGATACCCTCCTGCTTCTTGCCGTCGGAGGCCGTGCGCACCAGGCAGAACATCATGTCGGCGAACTGCGCGAGCGTGGTCCAGGTCTTCTGGCCGTTGACGATGTAGTGATCGCCGTTGCGCACCGCGCGAGTCTTGAGCGAGGCGAGATCGGACCCGGAGCCGGGTTCGGAGTAACCCTGGCACCACCAGTCGTCGGAGGCCAGGATGCGCGGCAGGTAACGCTGCTGCTGCGCGTCGTTGCCGTACGCGATGATCACCGGGCCGACCATGTAGATGCCGAAGGCCATGATGGGCGGTGCGCCGGCCGCCGCACACTCCTCCTCGAAGATGTGGCGCTCGACCGGATTCCAGCCAGTACCGCCGGCCGCCTTGGGCCAGCCCGGGGCAATCCAGCCGCGCGCATGCAGGAGCTTCTGCCAGGTGACCCAGTCGTCCTTGCCGAGCCGCTTGTGCTCGATGATCTTGCGCGAGATCTCAGGGGGCAGATTGGTGCGCACGAAGGTGCGCACCTCGTCGCGGAAGGCGAGCTCGGCTTCGGTGTAGTCGAGGTTCATCGCGGACTCCTCAGGCGGCGGTCAAGCGAAAACCCGAGCGCGGGAAATGCAGGTTGACCTCGCCCACGACCGGATCGTTGCGCTTGATCACGATGCGCTGTGCACTCACGCCCAGCAACACGCCCGCGACCGGATCCTTGCCGTAGTCGTCGGCGGCCACGGTCACGTTCGATCCGACCGGCACGCCTTCGATGGTCTCGGGATGGTGCATGACCACCGGCACGGGCGTACCGGCAGCGGCGATAGCCAGCGCATCCTTGGGGGAGAGCTCGGTGGGGGTGCCGTGACCCAGCGGCTCGATGCGCTTCATCCAGGCCTGGAGCTGCGGCATGTCGGCCAGCGGCGCGGTCTCGGGCGGCACGCGGGTGGTGAGCATCAGCAGCAACGCGTACACGGAAAAATCGGGATAGGTCGGGGCGGCACCGAGCAGGAACGGACGACCGTCGGCGAAACCGTGTTCGAGCCAGAACAGGTGCGACCGCA
>JAYTTO010000490.1:0-6219 GCA_043744975.1 Betaproteobacteria bacterium
GCGCAGCGCAGCCTGGGGGTGGGCGTCACCTCTCAGGGACCGACCTCGATACGAGAATTGGGCAACTCGCCGAACAGTTCCGGTGAATACATCGCCTCGACCCGGGTCGGCGGCATCTCGAAGCGACCGACCCCGTTCAGGCGCATGGTGTATTCGATGCTCCAGCGGCCCTTCGGCATCAATCGGTAGTAGGCGCGGAAGGCGTCGAAGGTACGCTCTTCGAAGGCGGGCCAGGTCCGGCCGGCGCGCTGCTCGCCGCGCGTGAGCAGCGGCGAGTCGCCGCCGAGGCCGGTGCCGAGCACGGTCGCGCCCGCGGGAATCGGATCGCTCACCACGACCCACGTCATGTCGGTCTGCGCGTCGATATCGAGCGTTACCCGCCACACGTCGCCGCGCTTCGCCGCCGCCCCACCGGTCACGGGCGCCACGTGCTTCTCGATGCGGTAACCGCTCGCGAGCGGCGCCGGCAACGGTACTGCGGCACGGCTTTGCACGCTGACCCAGGGCTTGCCGGTGCCGCTCTGGGCGACCGAGATCTCGGCGGCACCCGACGGCCAGTCGAACGCCAGTGCGCCCCCGGCCGGCGCCTTGGCCCAATCGAGGATACGGCTCTGGTCCACCAGCCGCACACGGGTCTGGCCGGCCACCGGCACGGTCTCGAACGCAGCCGAGAAGCGCTCCAGCGCCAGCGTGCCCCAGGCGTTGGCCACGGTAGTATTCCAGGCGCCGCGCTGCTGCCGAGCCAGGCTCCCGCGCGCCATCCGCGGCAGGTCCTCGCGCCACGCCGGCAGGTCGAGCGTCGCCAGCAACGCGCGGTTGGCATTCACGTCCGGCGACACCATCAGCCACCAGAGATAGTCGCTGCGCTCGGTCGAGAAACCCATTACCGTGCCGGCGAAGGTGAGCCGCGACCGCAACACCTGCAGGGCCTCGGCGAGCCGTTCGTCGCGGGCCGGCAGAGCGTCCCAGCGACGCAGCAGCGACACCCAGTCGACGACCGCAGAGGTCGGCCAGAGATTCGGTTCGATCGCGAACGACCCAACCAGTCCCGCGTCGAGCGCCGGGTTGTATCGCACCAGCGCTTCGAGTGCCGCCACCTTGCGCAGGGCGAGATCGGCCGTGGGCAGGCTGCCGTGGCGCACGATCGTCCCGCTCACGAACCCGATCAGTGCGCCGAGCATGCGTTCGCGGGCGTAGTCGGGAATCTCCCAGCCGGCCTCGTGCGCGACCGCGAGCAGATAGCTGGTCAGGGTGTCGCTGCCTTCGGTCAGCGTCGGCCAGTATTTCGCCAGGCCGTCCCGGTCGAGGTAGCCCGGCAGCGCCCCCGTCAGGGTTTTCCAGCGGACCGGGTCGCGCAGCGCGATGGCCACCGACGCCCGTTGCTCCAGGCAACTGTAGGGGTAGCGCTCCATGAATTCGCGCACGCCCGCCAAGTCGTCGGCGAGGCGGGAACGAAGCTGGATGGTGACACCGCCGCGCCCCGGCAGCGCATTCGCGGGACGTGCAACCGACATGGTCAAGGCCCCGTCGAGTTGCGCCAGCGTGGCCTGGATCACGCGGACCGGCACCGCCGCCGAAACGGTCTGGGTCACCTGGACCGCATCGCGGCGTGATGCATCGGCATCGCCGGTGGCACCGGCCTCTACACGCCAGCGCAAGGCCCCGCCCCCATTGGGCACATTATGCACATTGGGTACATTGGGCACATTGGGCACATTGGGAAAAATTGGCACTTCGACATCCCACGTGACATCGCGCGCTTCGCCGGCGGCCAGTTGCAGGGTTCGCGGCTCCAGGCGCGGCAGGTCGACTTTGCTGCCCGCGGTGGCGCTCGCCGTTGCCGCGACGGTCAGGTCGAGCGCCGCCGCACTCGCGTTGCGCACGGTGAAGGTCGCGGCGAATCGATCGCCCTCGCGCACCATCGGCGGCAGTCCGGACGTGACGATCACGTCCTGAGAGGACCGGATGCTGGTCTCGCCGGTGCCGAACGCGCCGGCACCGCTGGTCGCGACGGCAACGATGCGGAACGTGCTGAGCGAATCGTTGAGCGGCACCTCGACCGTGGCCCGTCCCGCAGCGTCAAGGCGGACCCGCCCCTTCCACAGCAACAGGGTGTCGAACAGCTCGCGCGCGGTCTGGCGGCCGCCGCCGCCGCCTTGCGGCAACGCCTTCTTGCCGTAGTGCCGCTTGCCGACGACCTGCATGACTGCGGTGGCGGTCTGCACCTCGAGACCACGCGGTGCCATCATCGTGTCGAGCAGCTTCCAACTGTCGTTGGGCAACAGTTCGAGCAGCGCCTCGTCGACCGCCGCGATCGCCACTTCGGCACCCTGGTCGAGCGCCGCGCCGTCCGCGCGGCCGACCTGGACCGTGACCGTGGCCCGCTCGCGCACCTTGTAGACCGGCCGGTCGGCCGAAACTTTCACGTCCAGCCGATGCGCCTTCCAGCCCACCGCGAGCTCGGCGATGCCGATCCGGAACGCCGGTTTTCCCAGATCGACCAGGGCTGTCGGCTGCGGTGCGGCGGCGCGTCCGCGCACCGCCAATACCGATACGAACACGTTCGGCGCGTACGTCCCACGCAACGGCACCTCGACCACCGGCGATTTGCCCGACAGGGATGTCACGAAGGCGTCGATGACGCCTTCGCGTTCGACCGTCACCAGCGCCGTCGACTTGCGGAACGGCGCGCGCACCTGGACCACCGCGGTCTCACCGGGCTCGTAGTGCTTGCGCTCCGGAATGACGTCCATGCGGTCGTCGTTGGCCACGTCGAACCACCACTCGCCGTCGCCGGCGACCCAGGCCTCGGCCAGCGACACCGCATCGTTCCCGGCCGCATCCCGGGCACGCGCCCGCAGGATCAGGTTGCCGGATCGCGCTACCGGCGCTTCGCAGGTGACGACGCCGACGGCATCGCTGCGGCCTTCGCAGAAATCGCCGACGCGCTTGATCTCGGCGCCGTATTCGTAGGCGTAGAAGCCGCCGATCAGCCGCTTGCGGTGGGCGAACTGGAGGCGCTCGAACAGATCGACCCTGACAGGCACGTCGGCAAGCGGCCTGCCGCCGGTGTCGAGCGCCACCACCTGCAGCTTGACCTTGTCCTTCGACAACGCCCAGCCATCGGGCTTCACGCCGAGCACGATGGCGGCGGGCCATAGCGGCACGCGGGTCGACCGGGTCAGGATCTGACCGTTCGGATCGCCGTACTCGAGTTCGGCCATCAGGTCCTGCGGCACCGCCGACTTCTGCAGCCCGCCGATCACCACCCGCGCCGCGCCACCGGCATCGAGCGTCAGTTCCTGCGTTCTCGGCACGCCGAGGACCGCGTCGGTCCGTCCCGGCGCCGGCTCGTCCGCCTCGGATTCCGCATCGTCGCGCCATGCCCGGGGCGCAGTCTCGACGACGCCTTCGCTGATGTCGCCGCCGCCGAAGCGGAACTCGTCGTAGCCGGGGAATGCGACCTGGCGCGGCTGGACCATCGATCGCAGCTTCACACGCTGATTGCCGGCGGCCCCGCCCGAGAGGTAGGAGAGCTGGACCCCGATCTCGGCCTCGGTCGCCCCCACCAGCGGCTGCGCCGGGCCGGTCACCTGGGCACGCAATGCCGGGACGCGAAACTCCTCGACCCGGAACGTGCCCGACCGCTGGCCCTGGATCCACGTCTCTTCACCCTGCTGCTTGCGCGCCGCCGCCAGCGTGATCGAATAAGTGCCGGTCTTCGCATCCTTCGGGACCGCGAAGCTCGATTCGGCCACGCCGGCGGGGGCATCCCACTTCAGCGGCAGATCCCATTGCTGCCCGCTGCCGTCGTGCCGCACCACCGCACGGGCGGGCAACGCTGCCGCATTGACGAACCGGAACCCGTTCACGCCGTGCCGGCGGACGATATGCTTCATGCCGACGGTGTCGCCGGCCCGTACCAGCGAGCGATCGAGGACCGTGGTGGCCAGCATGGCGGACACTGCGGAGGCCATGCGGACGTTGAAGCGCCACGGCGCGATGCCGTCGTTCCAGTTGGAGAACGCGAAGCTCGCATCGCCGCCGATGCGTGCCGACACGAACAGTTCCCGGTCGTACTTGTCGCGGCAACCCGGCAGTTCGTCACGGGCCGGCAGCGGCTTCGGGATGCGGGCGATGCCGGATCGATCAGTCCTGCCCTTGAACAGGATGCGACCGCTACAGTCCTGCACCAGGACATCGGCGCCGACGGCGGGCTCACCCTGGTCGAGGGTCGTGACCCATACGAGGGAGGTCTCGCGGCCCCACTTGAGATGCACCGCGAGGTTCGTCACCAGCGCGCCGGCTGCAACGAAGTAGGGCTTCGCGTCCTTCAGCAACGCCTGGCCCAGCCGCGGACTCACCACCTCGACGACGTAGAAACCGGGACGCGCGAACGGGATCCCGACGACCTCGAACTCGCGCCCCGTGCCCGCCCGTGGCACCGTGAAGCGTCGCACCGGATCGTTCGCGCCAAACACGCTGGTGCTGGTGTAGCCGCCCTCGCCCCATTTCGCATCGGCGCCGTCGAGCCGCCGCAACCAGTCGATGATGTCGCGCGGCGACTCGACCCGCAGCAGCCGCGCGTCGAGCTTGCGCCCGGATGGCCCGGTGCCGGTCAGCGCGACCTGCGAGCCGGCCAGCGTCTTCTCGACGTTCCTCAGGGTGATGGGCAGCGCAGCCTCGGGCCCGGCTTCGATGATGCCGAACCGGGCCGCGAACTTGGCCAGCGGCGGCGCGGCATCGGTCTTGACCGGCAGCGGAAACCGTTTCGCGTTGACCAGCGTGCGCCCGGCGTCGTCGACCAGGCCGTCCGGGACCGCGAGCGTGAACGCGGTGCGCTCCGGCAGCGGCGCCGGGAAGCTCACGCCGTCGATGAAGCCGGACCGGCGTGCGGCATCGTCGATGCGCGGCTTCCAGACGGTTCCCGCGGCGTCCTTGAGCTGGATCCGCTCCGCCAGCGCCACCGCCACCGGGGCTGTGAAATCGAGCCGCATCGGCAGTACCGGGATGCAATCGGCCCTGGCATTCACGCGCTCGCAGCCGAAGCGGGCGGTGAACGCCGGCCGCACGCGGAAGGCGAGCGACTGGTCGGCGCTGGTCGCGACACCCGAGGCGGCGGCGATGCCTTTGCCCCACACCAGACGCACCTCGGCCCCGTTGGGCAGACGCGACCGGCAAGCGACCAGCGTGATCGGCAGGTGCTCGTAGTCGCGGGCGCGCAGGAGTTGCTCCTCGGCGGAACCGCGCGCGAACCCGCCGCCGAACTGGTCAAGGAAATCGCTGCGCCGGTCGAGGATGGTCTTGCGCTCGGCCCCGGTCACCAGCCGGACCGGAATGCGCTCGGAACGGCCCGAGACATCGCACCAGGCGTGCTCGGCTACCGACGCGTCGGTCGCAACAGCATCGAGACCGAGAACGAACACCTGGTTCTCGTCGATCGACTCGCTGCCTTCCCAGGGCAGCACCTGGCGCACCGCCGGACCGCCGGTGCTGAACTCGAAACTCGCAGCGGCGACGGGGGCGCCGGCAAGATCGCTGACGCCATCGCGCAGCGTGAAGCGGCACCCCACGCCCGCCGGCAGATCGCGTTCGAAGTCGAACACCCAGTTGCGGGCATCGGCCCAGCGTCCCGTACCGGATGCCGAACAGGTGAGGTCGAACGGTTCGAGCAGCAGCGGATCGCCGAACGGCACCATGGGCGTGGAGAACCGCGCCTGCACCTGGCGCACGCCCTTGACCTCACCCCTGGGCGCGAACAACTCGACCTCGGCGGCATTCGCGGCGACGCCGGCGGCGATCCCGAGCAGGCCGAGCGCGAAACGGAACCGGTGCCATGCCACGGCGGACAACGAGTTCAGCGCGCGCTGGAAGGCTGAGGTTGCGACATCAAGCGAAGGAATACAGCGCGCGCCGGGCCGCCCCAAGCGCGCTGGCCCCCCATTGGGGGGTGCCGACCGCAGGAAGGCTGGGGGGGTCGTCACTTTAGCGAGACGAGGTCCGCGTGCAGGCGAAGGTCAGCGTAGCCATGCCCGGCGAATCCGGTTCGATGCTCTCCCAGACGCGCCGCATGTCCCCGGAGGACCAGACCACCTTCCCGTCCTGGGACACCAGCCGGATCGACAGCACCCGATGCTGGGTGAGGCGGCAGTCGTCCTCGACCACGCCGATCGACTCCGCGATCAGGGGCAGGCCCGCCATGTCGCCGATCGGTTGCGG
>JAYTTO010000491.1:0-3998 GCA_043744975.1 Betaproteobacteria bacterium
TGGGCTCACCGTCGATCAGCGCCGGTGTCGCGCTCGACGCGAAGCCGAGATCGATGCCCTTTTCCAGGGCCCGGGGGATCCAGTCGGACGTCACCTCGCGCATCAGGCGGTCGAGGTCGAGCGACACGAGGTCGAGGCGGCTCCCGGTCTCCGGCTCGGCCCGTGCCAGCGAGAGCAACTGATTGACCAGGTGCGCCGCCCGGTCGGTCGCTTCGATGATGTAGGCGAGCGACACCTTGGCGGCATCGGGGTCCGTGGCGCGCAGCGCCAGTTCCGCCTGAGTCTTCAATCCCGTGACCGGCGTGCGCAACTGGTGCGCGGCATCGGCCACGAATCGCCGCTGCGCCGCCAGCACGTGGTCGAGCCGCGCCAGCAAACCGTTCAGGGCGTGCAAGATCGGCCGCATCTCGAGCGGCGAGGCGGCTTCGTCGATCGGGCTCATGTCGGCCGCGGAACGGTTGCGGATCTCGGCGGCGACATCGGTGAGCGGCTGCAGGCCACGCGTCACGCCGGCCCAGAGGCCCCATGCCGCGATCGCGATCGCGGCCGCCAGCGGCAGCAGCATGCCGGCGACAATCTCCAGCACCAGCGTATCGCGCTTGCGCGTGGTCTCGGCGACCAGGATCTGGTGCCCGGCGGCGGAACGGTAACTGGCCACGCGTACCGGCTCGCTGTTGAACATGCCGTCGTAGCAGAATGGTTCGGCGTTCCGGAGCGGCGCCGTGGGCGGCGCGGGGAGACCGCGGTGGCCGGCGATGAACCCGCCGCCGGCGGCGCTGATCTTGTAGTAGATCCGGTCGCGTTCATCGGCTGCGAGCATGGTGAGTGCCGCCAGCGGCAGATCGACGCGGACCCGCTCGGCATCGACATGCACCAGGCGCGACAGCGCCATCGCGGTATCGGAGATCGATCGGTCGTACACCTGATTGGCGAACCGGAACGCGGTGCCGTAGGCCGCGAGCGTGCTGATCACGGCGAGCGCGACCATCGGTCCGATCAACCAGGCGAACAGGCGCCGCCGCAGCGATCCGATTTCAGCCATTCGGCGTCTTCTCGAGCAGGTACCCGAGACCGCGTACGGTGCGGATACCCACCTGGGCCGACTCGAGCTTCCGGCGCAGGCGGTGGACGTACACTTCGATCGCGTTGATGCCGACCTCGTCGTCCCAACTGGTCATCGACTCGAGCAGTTGCTCCTTGCTGACCACGCGTCCCGCGCGCCGCGCCAGCAGTTCGAGCACGCCGAATTCGCGCGCCGAGAGGTCGAGCCGCCGACCGGCGTGCCAGGCGCAACGGCCGGTGATGTCGACCATGAGCGGGCCGATCTCGATGCGGCCGGACACGCTGGTTTCGCGCCGCCGCAGGAGCGCGCGCACGCGTGCCTCAAACTCCGGCAGGTCGAAGGGCTTGGCAAGGTAGTCGTCGGCCCCGGCATCGAGGCCGACCACGCGGTCGGACAGCGCATCGCGCGCCGTCAGCACCAGCACCGGCGTATTGCTGCCCCGGGCCCGGGCCCGCCGCAGCACCTCCATGCCGTCGAGTCGCGGCAGGCCGAGATCGAGCACGACCAAGTCGTATGGGTACTGGATCAGTGCCTCGTCCGCCGTGCTGCCGTCGGTGGCGTGGTCGACCGCGTGGCCGGCGGCGCGCAACGATCGGATCAGCCCATCGGCGATCACGGGGTCGTCTTCCACCAGCAGCAGGCGCATGGTCCGATTCTCCTGTCAGGGCGGCGCGTAAGGTTTCAGTAAGACTAACAAGGCACTCTGCACGGCGTCGAGCATCGCACGGTGTGGGATGCGACGAACAAGAACATCACGTTGCCCCCCCGGAGACCCGCAAAACCATGATTCTGGCCAGGTTGCGCGTGCTTGCTGCCGCGGGTCTGTGGCTGCTCGCCGGTTCGGCGCCGGCTGCCGATGTGCCGCCGGTGGAGCGTGCCCTCGGGTTCACGGAGGCGCTGACGTTGCTGAAGGCGCGCAACCGCGACCTGCTGCAGGCGCAGCGCAGCATCGAGTTCGCCCGGGCCGACAATCTCCAGGCGCTGGCCCGGCCCAACCCGAACCTGTCGTTCAACACGGCAGCGCTCAATCCCCGGGGGCTCGGCAATCCGGACTCCACCAACCGCAAGTTCGATGCGATCGTCCAGCTCTCGCAACTGATCGAACGCGGCAACAAGCGCGAGTTGCGTTCGGAGGCGACCCGGCTCGCCGTGGCCGCGACCCAGGGCGACTACGCCGATGCGCTGCGGCAGCTCACGATCGGCCTCGCGTCGGCCTACTACGATCTGCTCCTGACCCAGGAGCGGGTGCGCATCGCCGACGCGACCAGCACCCTGTTCGCCCGCACCGTTGCCGCCACGCAACTGCGCCTCAAGGCCGGCGACATTGCCCCGTCCGACCTGTCGCGCATCAAGGTCGACCAGTTGCGCGCCGACAACGACCGGCGGCAGGCCATCGCCGATCGCGAACGCGCCCGCCTCGCCCTGGCGTATCTGGTCGGGCTCGATGCCGATGCCGGCGCCCTCGTCGCCACGGATTTGTGGCCGGTGGCCGATGCGCCCGAACGCTTCGCCATCGAAGCCGTCGTTGCCTCCCGTCCCGATGTGCGGGCGGCCGCGCTGCGGGTGCAGGCCGCCGAGAAGGCGCGCGATCTCGCCCGCGCACTCCGGTCGCGCGACGTCACCGTGTCGGCACAGTTCGAGCATTTTCCCGACCAGGTGCAGAACAACACGCTCGGCTTCGGCGTCAGCGTGCCGCTGTTCCTGGGCTACAACTTCGAGGGCGAGATCCGCCGCACGGAAGTCGGGATGCAGTCCGCGCTCGAGAACCTCGACCGCACGCGCGCGCTCGCCGCGGTAGAGATCAATCGCGCCTGGAACGATCTCGCCTCGGCGCGCGAGCGCGTCGAGCGCTACGACAGCGGCCTGTTGCAGGAGGCCCAGCGCGCGGCCGAGGCCGCGGAGTTCGCCTATCGCAACGGCGCGCTCGGCGTCATCGATCTGCTGGATGCCCGCCGGGTGTTCACCGCGACGCGCAACGATGCCGCCACGGCCCGGTCCGATCTCGCGCGCGCGCTCGTTGCATGGCGTGCCGCCAACACTGCCTACAACCCGACTCCGCCATGAATCGTCGTCTCCTGATCCCCGGCCTTGTCATCACTGCCGCTGTCGTCGCCGCTGCAGTGGTGTTCTATCCGCGGCTGAACCAGGGCATCGACAAGCATCAGCCGAAGCCCGCGCCGACGGCGCCGGCCGCCATGAATGGCAGCGTACTGCGGTTCGAGACCGGTGCACCGCAACTCGCCTATCTCAAGATCCAGCCCGCCGAGGCCGTCCCCGAGCCGCTGATCCAGGCCTTGGCCGGACGCGTCTCCTACGACGAGAACCGTACCTCCCGGGTGAGCGCCCCGATACCGGGCCGCGTCACCCGCATCGCGGCCCAGCTGGGCGAACGCGTCGCCAAGGGCGCGGTCTTGGCGTATGTCGATGCGCCCGACTATGCGCAGGCCACGGCGGACTTGAAGCGCGACGAGATCGAGGTGAAGCAGCAGCGCGCAGTCTACGAGCGTGCCAGGTTGCTGTTCGAAGGCGAGGTGATGTCGCGCAAGGAGTTCGAGATCGCGGAAACCGGCCTGCGTGAGGCCGAGGTCGAACTCGTCCGGGCGCGCCGCCGGCTCGAGGCTCTCGGCCAGAGCGGTGCCAACACCACGGGCGAGCTGGTGTTGCGGGCGCCGCTCGCCGGCGTGATTACCGAACGCAACATCAGCCCCGGCACCCAGGTGGGCCCCGATGCGTCCAAGCCGCTCTTCGTCATCTCCGACCCGGAGCGCCTGTGGATCGCCGTCGATCTGCCGGAACAGCATCTGGGCGTGCTCAAGGCCGGACAGGTGGCCACGGTCGAGGTCGACGCCTATCCCGGCAAGTCGTTCCGGGCCACCGTGGTCAACGTCGGCGACGTCCTCGACCCCTCGACGCGTCGGGTGCAGGTGCGCTGCGC
>JAYTTO010000492.1:0-1809 GCA_043744975.1 Betaproteobacteria bacterium
CCGGGCGACGTTCACGCCACCGTCAACGTGACGGTGGTCGGCGAGTAGGCCGGCGCAGCAGATAGCGTCGGCAGCACCGGACAGAGGCCGCGATTCGCGGCTTCTGTCTTTTTCGGGCCATGCGAATCCGCCAATCGAGCCCTTGCCGGTCGTAGAATCGGGGTCCGCCCCTTCGTTCTCCCTGTTCCCGAATCCAGCGCGTGGTCCCGTCCGTCACCCCCCTGCATGCCGATCCGTCGGTGGATGCCATCCGGTTGCCCCCGCACTCGCTCGAGGCCGAGCAGTCGGTGTTGGGCGGCCTGCTGCTCGACAACACTGCCTGGGAGCGCATTGCCGACAAGGTCGACGAGCAGGACTTCTACCGGTCCGATCACCGGCTGGTCTACCGCCACATCTCGCGGCTGATCGAGGCGAGCCGGCCGGCGGATGTGCTGACCGTCTCCGAGAGCCTGGAACGCAGCGCCGAGATGGCCAATGCCGGTGGACTGGCGTATCTCGCCGCGCTCGCGCAGAACACGCCCTCGGCCGCCAACATCAAGCGCTATGCCGAGATCGTGCGCGAGCGCAGCATCATGCGGCGGCTGGCCGAGGTCGGCACCGCCATCGCCGATTCCGCCTACAACCCGCTCGGCCGCGAGGCCAACCAACTGCTCGACGAGGCCGAATCGAAGGTGTTCGAGATCGCCGAGCAGGGCTCGCGCGGCAAGCAGGGCTTCGTCCACATCGAGCCGCTGCTGACGCAGGTGGTGGAGCGGGTGGATATGCTCTACAACCGCGACAATCCGAGCGATGTCACCGGCGTGCCCACCGGGTACGCCGATCTCGACGAGAAGACCTCCGGCCTGCAACCGGGCGACCTGGTCATCATTGCCGGGCGCCCGTCGATGGGCAAGACCGCGCTGGCGCTGAACATCGCCGAGAACGTCGCCCTGCACGCCGGCCTGCCGGTGGCGGTGTTCTCCATGGAAATGGCCGCCACGCAGTTGGTGATGCGTTTGCTCGGCTCGCTCGGGCGGCTCGACCAGCACCGCCTGCGCACCGGCCGCCTGCTCGATGAAGACTGGCAGCGGCTCACCGACGCCGTCAGCCGGCTGAACGATGCCCCGATCCAGATCGACGAGAGCGCCGCGCTCAACTCGCTCGAAATCCGCGCGCGCTCGCGCCGGCTACATCGCGAATACGGCAAGCTCGGCCTGATCGTCGTCGACTACCTGCAGCTCATGTCCTCGACCAGCGCCAACGAGAACCGCGCGACCGAGATCTCCGAGATGTCGCGGTCGCTCAAGGCACTGGCGAAGGAACTCGCCGTGCCCGTCGTGGCACTGTCGCAGCTCAACCGCAGCCTCGAGCAGCGCCCGAACAAGCGGCCGATCATGTCCGATCTGCGCGAATGCGTCACTGGCGACACGCTGGTCAATCTCACGGATGGCCGCCGCCTGCCCATCCGCGACCTGGTCGACACCGGGCCGGAGGTGTGGGCACTGTCGGACGACGGGCAGATCATTCGCGCGAACAGCGACAAGGTATGGGACGCGGGCAAGCGCCACGTCTTCCGCGTCAGCCTGGCCAGCGGGCGCGACATTGTCGCCACCGGCCGGCATCGCCTGCTGTGCGGGGCCGGTTGGGTGCGGGTGGACGACCTCGCCGTGGGCGACCAACTCGCGCTCGCGCGCCGCGTGCCTGCACCCACCGAGACGATCGAGTGGCCGGCCCACTGGCTCGTCCTGCTGGCGCACGTGATTGTGGGCGATCGCCCGGCCCGCGGCGGCGTGGCCGACTGGCTGAACGGCCTGGGCGCCGGCAATCTCG
>JAYTTO010000493.1:0-5717 GCA_043744975.1 Betaproteobacteria bacterium
CCAGATCCGCAGCCCGGACCAGCAGTCCGCGTGGGGCCCGCCAACCCGCGCCGCGCAGGTCGAGCATCACGAACCGCGAGGTGATCCAGGTATCGGCACCGCGGCTGCAGGACACTTCGCGACCGTTCCCGAACCAGAGCCGGATCCGGCCATCCACATGCACTTCCACCCGCACGACGGCATACGGACCTTGCCGCAAACCGTCCCGCCAAGCCAGTCGCACGCCCTGCACCAGCACGACAAATCCGACCGGCAGCGCTGCCCATGACGGAAGTCCCGCCAGCGCGGGCGACGCCGCCGCGATCGCGTGAACCGCGATCAGGATCGCCGCGAACCCGGGGGCGCGGACCAGATCGATCGTGACCGACTCTTCGGAGAACATGCGATGGCTGAATCAACGCTCGACTTATAATCGTCTGCCGAATTCGCAAGATACCCGGATGACCACCTACCCGACACTACCACTCCCTGAACGGACCGCGACACCGGCGCTTCCTGTCGGCCAGGTTCGGAACGGGGCCATTCCCCCGGAATGGCTTGGCCTGATCCGCGTCGAAGGTCCGGATGCGGCCGTGTTTCTCCAGTCCCAGTTCACCAGCGACGTCGCCGCGCTGGCCACCGACCGGTGGCAGTGGACCGGCTACTGCTCGCCGAAAGGTCGGTTGCTCGCCGTTGCCCGCCTGATGCGGGATGCCCCGGGCTTCCACATCGAGCTGCCGCTGGAGCTGCGCGATGACCTCGTTGCCCGCTTGCGCCGGTTCGTGATGCGGTCGAAGGCCACGCTGGCACCCGTCGAAGGCTGGTGTACGGTCAACCTGGACGGTGACCACGCCGGCGCGGCTGCGACGCAGGCACTGGACGCGACCGCGCCGGGCGACCGGATGGTCCTGAGCCGGCAGGGTTTGGTGATGATCGGCGGCGACGGCGCCACGGCGCGCGTCCATTTCGACCCGGCCGCCCAGCCTCGCCTCGCCGCGATCCTGGCTGCCGTGCCCGCCGATGCGGTCGCGTCGGAATGGCGATCCGCCGACCTGCGCGCCGGGATTCCCTGGATTGTGGCGGCCACGCAGGATGCCTTCGTGCCGCAGATGGTCGATCTCGATGCGATCGGCGGCGTGAGCTTCGCCAAAGGCTGCTACCCGGGGCAGGAAATCGTCGCCCGCTCGCGCTACCTGGGCGAGGTCAAGCGCCGCCTGCATCTGGGCCGGTCGACCGCGGCGCCCGCGCCCGGCGACTCGATCCAGTCCGCTGGCCAGGCGGTCGGCAAGGTGCTGGCGTCGGCCCGGTCGGACACCGGTGGCTTCGATGTGCTCGCGGTCATCGACACCGAAGCCGCGAAAGGCAACGCGCTCGACGTCGCCGGCGCCCGGCTGGTCGACGTCCGTCGGGTCAGGTCCCCGGAGGAGCAGCCTTAGCGTGGCGTCGTCTGCGGTCTTGCACTATTACGTCTACTACCGGATCGACGCCAGCCGTACCGACGCGGCCACGACGGCGGTGGGTCGTTTCCAGGACAACGTGTTCAGCCAGTCCGGCATCCGTGGGCGCCGCCTGCACCGGCGCGACGATCCGGCGCTCTGGATGGAGGTGTACGAAGGCGTTCCGCCGGAGCTCGATCTGGCGTCGATGCTGGCCCATCCGCCGCCGGAACTGGAGGCCGTTCTGGCGCCGGGGGCAGCCCGAATCACCGAATGCTTCACCGGGTGATCCACCGATGTGCCTGATCGTGGTGGCGTTGGGCGCACACCCGCGCTTCCCGGTGGCGATCGCAGCGAACCGCGACGAGTTCTTCGCACGGCCGACCGCGCCGCTCGAGGCGTGGACCGCGCCGACCGGCATCGTCGGCGGCCGCGACCTGGAAAAAGGTGGCGCGTGGCTGGCGACCTCGACGGACGGCGCGTTCGCTGCCGTGACCAACTACCGGGACCCGTCCCGGAAACATCCGGACCCCAGGTCGCGCGGCGCCCTCGTGGCCGATTTCCTGTCCGGCACGCTACCAGCAGAGCGCTATGTGCGTTCGGTGGTCGCCCTCGGCCACGAGTTCGACGGCTTCAATCTCATCGCCGGCGATCGCAACGGCGTCTGGTACGGGTCGAATCGGGGCGGCGGCGTGGTGCCGCTCGGCCCCGGCATCCACGGCATCAGCAATCACCTGCTCGGCACTGCGTGGCCCAAGGTCCGCCGCTCGATCGCGGCCATGACCCAGGCGCTGCGCCGGCCCGACGCGGCGGTCGAAGCAGCCCTGTTCGAACTGCTGGCCGACGACGCTGCTACCCCTGACGAAGATCTTCCCGATACCGGTGTCGGCCTGGAACTCGAGCGTCGCCTCGCGCCTGCATTCGTTCGCGGCGCCGGCTACGGCACCCGCTGCTCCACCGTGCTCCTCGGCACCCCAGACGGCAACGGCACATTCGCCGAACGCACCTTTGCACCCGACGGCGTTCCCGGCGGCAGCCGGCGCCTCGCCGTCACCCTCCGGATCGGCATTGGCGCGACCCCAGCGGCATCGGCCGCTGGGGTCGCTGCGCAGCCATAGGCCGCTCACTGCTCGATATTTTTGGGGGCCGACCGCAGCAAGCCTGGGGCACCGATATCAAGCGAAGGGACACAGCGCGCGCCGGGCCGCCCCAAGCGCAGTGCCCCCCATTGGGGGGTGCCGACCGCAGGAAGGCTGGGGGGGCGTTACTGGTCACTCCAGAGCCAGCCGCATCGCCATGTGCTCGATGCTGGCGTCGTCGAACGGCTCGCCCTCGGCGACGAAACCGAACCGCCGGTAGAACGCCAGCGCCTGGACCTGGGCGTTGACCACCGCCGCCGCCAGTCCGGCCTGCGTCGCGGTGGCGATCATGTGCCGCAGGAGGGCCGAACCGACCCCACGGCTGCGCCATGGCGCCAGTACCGCCATGCGGCCGATGTGTCCATCGGGCAGCAGGCGGGCCGTACCGATGGCGGCGCCGTCGGCCGACACGGCGAGGGCGTGGCGCGACACGGGGTCGAACTCGTCCCATTCGAGCGGCTCCGGTACCGCCTGCTCGACGATGAACACTTCCCGCCGCACGCTCGAGAGCATTGCCCGATCGACAACCCAGTCGGCCGGACGTACAAGGTAGGCGTTGGTCTCGCTCATCTTGGGATCAGTATACTTGGCGACGCGCTCTCATCCGTCCCACCACCACGATGTCAAACCGCTGGAATCCCACCTTCGTGGCCGGCCTGCAGACCGAGCTCGACGTGCGCGCTTATACCTCGCGCCTGCTCGGCGACGATCCGGCGCTCGTACTGCACGGCGGCGGCAACACGTCGCTCAAGGGTTGGTGGAAGAGGGCCGACGGTGCAGCGGTTCGCTGCCTCTACGTCAAGGGCAGCGGTGCCGACCTGGCCCGGGTCGAGCCGGCGGATTTCACGCCGGTCGCGCTCGACCCCGCGCGCGCGCTGCTCGACGGTCCCGCTCTTGCGGACGACGCTTTCATGGCCGCGCTCGCCCCGCTCGTGCTGCGCCCGGGTGCACCGCGACCGTCGATCGAGACGCTCATGCATGCGGTGTTGCCGGCGAGCCATGTGGAGCACACGCACGCCGACAACGTGCTGGCGCTGGTCAACACCGAGTCCGGCGAACGCATCGCCCGTGCCGTGTTCGGCGAACGGGCGCCGCTGGTTCCGTTCCGGCACTCCGGCTTCGAACTCGCGCGCGCCTGTGCGGACGTGTTCGCGCAAGCAGCGACCGACGCCACGATCGGGCTCGTTCTCGCGTTCCATGGCGTGGTCGCCTTCGGCAACGATGCCGAGAGTTCCTACCGGAACATGCTGTGCCTGGCGCAACAGGCCGAGGACCACCTTCGGGACCGGGGCGCCTGGGATCTGCCGCGCGCCGTGGCACCGGCGCTGAACGAGAGCGACGCGCTCGACCTGGCCCGGTTGCGTCGAACGCTCTCGGCGATCGCCGGCTTTCCCCTGGTGCTGGTGCGTGACAACGATCCCACGGTCATGGGCTTCGTGACGCGCAACGACCTGGCTGAAGTCGCCCTTCAGGGTCCGCCGACGCCGCAGCACTCGGTCTTCACCAAGCGTCTGCCCTGCCTCGGGCTCGACGTGGCGCGTTATGCGGCCGAATACCGGGAGTACCTGACTTCTGCCGCGCCGGCCGGGATGGCGCCGGCGCGTCTGCCCGATGCTGCGGCGCGTGTGGTCCTCGACCGGCGGCTCGGCATGATCGGGGCTGGTCTCGATTGCCGGAATGCCGGCGTCACCGCACAGGTCTACCGCCATGACATCGAGATCGTCTCGCGGGCGAACGCGCACGACCGCTATCTCGCGCTGCCGCCGGACCAGGTACTCGCCGGCGAAATCCACTACGGCGGCTTCGAACGCAAACGCCGCGCTGCAGCCGCCACTGTCGAGCCGTTGCTCGGTGCGCTGATCCTGGTCCTTGACGACGGCGACGACGCCAACGCGTGCGCCCACGCCTGCCGCCATGCCGGCGCCGACGTGTTCGTCCGCCCGGCGAGTCGGGATCTGCGCGCCATCGTCCTGGAACTTGCCCTTGCGCATGGAGGCGTCGATTTGATCGCCAGCGCGAAACCGCTCGCGACGGTGCCCGACGCCATCGGCGCGATCCTGGAGCAGTCCCCGTTCGCGCCAGCCGCCGGCGCCGCGCGCGTGCTCAGCCATCGGGATCTGCAGGCGAATGCAATGCAAGTCTTGACCCCCGTGCTGCGCACGGCGTCGCCGCGATGAGCATCGCCACGATGCGCTGGACCGGCTCGCGCCTGGAACTCCTGGACCAGCGGCGGTTGCCTGCCCACGTCGAGTTCCTGCCGTGCGCGACCGCCGCCGAGGTTGCCCTGGCGATCCGCGATCTCGCCGTACGCGGTGCGCCCGCGATCGGCTGCGCCGCGGCATACGGGATCGCGCTCGCCGCGCTCGCCGCGCGCAACGAACCACCGGCGGTGCTGCGGGCAATTCTGATGCAGGCCGATGCCGCGCTGGCCGCCAGCCGGCCGACGGCCGTCAACCTGTTCTGGGCCCTGGCTCGCATGCGCGCGATCTGGTCTCCCGTCGACCCGGCGCCGGTGGATGTCGACAGGACCGTCCAGGAAGCCATCGACATCCATGAACAGGATCTGGCAATTAACCGGCGCCTCAGCGCGTTCGGCGCCGCATTGGTACCCAATGACGCGACGGTGCTCACGCATTGCAATGCCGGCGCTCTGGCGACGGCCGGCCACGGCACGGCGCTCGGCGTGATCCGCTCCGCCGTTGCCGCCGGCAAACGCGTGCACGTGTTCGCGGACGAAACCCGGCCGGTGTTGCAGGGTGCCAGACTGACCGCATGGGAACTGCAGCAGGACGGCATTCCCGTCACCCTGCTCCCTGATGGCGCCGCCGGGCATCTACTGGCGAGCGGGCGCATCGACCTGGTGCTGGTCGGCGCCGACCGGGTAGCCGCCAACGGCGACGTGGCGAACAAGATCGGCACCTACATGGTGGCCGTGCTGGCGGCCCGCCACGGCGTCCCGTTCCACGTGGCCTGCCCGCTCTCCACCTTCGACTTCACTATCGACAGCGGCAACGAGATTCCGATCGAGCAGCGTCCTGCGGCCGAGGTCACCGGCTACGGCACCGAGCGCTGGGCACCGGACGGCATCGACGTCTTCAACCCCGCGTTCGACGTCACGCCTGCCGAACTCGTGACCAGCCTGATCACGGAAGCCGGCGTGATC
>JAYTTO010000494.1:0-1546 GCA_043744975.1 Betaproteobacteria bacterium
CGGTTCCAGAAGCGCATCGCATTCTGGTTGGCGGCGCAGTCGAGTTCGCCGTTCTCGAGCAGGCACAGCGCGGTCGCATGCGGCATGTGGGTGTGCAGCACGCATTTCTTGCGCTTGCCCAGGTGGATGCGCCCATGGATGAAGAATGCGGTGGGCTCGACCTGGTGCCGGCCCTCGACCACTATCCCCTTTTCGTCGACGATCATCAGGTCGTCCGGCACCAGCTCGGACCAGTGCAACCCTTGCGGATTGATCAGGAACTTGTCCGGCGCACCGGGCAGTTCGAGGCTGAAGTGGTTGCAGACGCCCTCGTTCAGACCCATGCGCGCCGCGGTTCGGAGGGCGGCGACAAGGTCGATGCGGGCGGTGCGGAATTCCTGGTTCAGCGACATGACAGATGCTCCTCTGGAGGAAGTTTTCCGGTCTGTGCCGGCGTTCGCCCTGGTGCCCGACCCGCAGTGCCGCGGACGGCCTGGACCACCGGTCAACGATAACTCAAGCGGGTGGATCGTCCGGCGCAGGCCGTGGCGGGCGGATGAAGTCGAGTGGCGAGGTGATCAGGCGTCGCCCCAGCGCGGCCAGCAGCGGGCGCGTGTACCGGAATCGCACGCGCCGTGCCTTCAATGCCACCAGCAAGGCGAGCCCGAAGCTGACCGTGAGGTTGACCACCCCGACGAGAACAACGCCGACGGCGGCAATGGCGAAGACCTGCCAGGGCACCTGTTCGTCGAGCGATACCACGGCGGTCGCGAGGTTGGCCGCCGAGAACGTGATGTGGCGGATGTCGAGCGGCAGTCCCAGGTTCAGGCCGAGCGTCGCTGTGCTGCCGAGGAAGACGCCGAACCAGAAATTGCCGGCGAGGCCACCGAGATTGTTCTCGATGTAGTTCGCCACCCGATGCAGACGTTCCGGCCCGATCAGGCGCTCGAGCCAGCGCAACTGCTCGATACGCTGCGGGATGCGGTTGTAGATGGCGATGTTGTCGTGGTACCCGGAAATCAGGCCCGACAGGAACAGGTAGCAACCCGTGATCGCGGCATGGAACAGCGCGAGGCTCGCGAACGGGTGCAGGTCGTGCAGCACGTGCCGCGCGGCCTCCGGCGACATCACGTGGGTGCCAGTCGAGACGTGCAGGGCAGCGGCGATCACGAACGCGAGCGGAAAGGCGAAGCTCACGTTGCCGAGAATGGCGATGATCTGGCTGCGCACCACCCGCGTGACGAGCTCGACCATGGCGCCGACATCCGGCTTGGCCCCCGGCGGATGGTCGAGCGCGGCCGCGATGCGCGAGGCGGTCATCGCCGGTTGCTTGGTCGCGATCGTGAAATGCAGCACATGGATCAGCATGAAGCCGAACGAGTAGTTCATGCTGAACAAGAACGCCTCGATCAGCGGTGCCGGGTGCAGGTCGTGCAGGCCGATCTTCACCAGTGCCATGAATGGCACGATCAGCCCGGCGCCCAGAGCCGAGGTGAACATCGCCTTGTACTCGGCGGGTGTGTTGGTGATGTAGTGCTCGCCGGTGCGTCCCGAGTGTTCCGTCACC
>JAYTTO010000495.1:0-2593 GCA_043744975.1 Betaproteobacteria bacterium
ACGCGGGAGGTCCAGACCTTCTGGCCATGGACGACGTACTTGTCACCGTGGCGCACCGCCATCGTCTTGAGCCTGGTGGTGTCCGAGCCGGACGTGGGCTCCGTCACCGCGAACGACTGCATCCGCAGTTCACCGGCGGCGATGCCGGGTAGATAGCGCTGCTTCTGGGCCGCGGATCCGTGGCGCAGCACCGTGCCCATGACGTACATCTGCGCGTGACAGGCGCCGGAATTGCCGCCCGAACGGTTGATCTCCTCGAGGATGATCGAGGCCTCGGTCAGGCCCAGCCCGGAGCCGCCGAACTCCTCGGGAATCAGCGCTGAGAGCCAGCCGGCCCGGGTCAGCGCGGTGACGAACGCCTCGGGATACTCGCGCTTCTCGTCGAGGTCACGCCAATAGCGGCCGTCGAAGCGCGCGCACAGGTCGCGGACGGCTTCACGCAGCGGTGCGTGACCGTCGGTGGTCATCGGATGCGGGGTCGTGGCCGCGCCACGCCGGCGCAGACCGCTACCTGCCGAACAGCTTCTGCAGTTCGCCGCTCTGGTACATCTCGCGCATGATGTCCGAACCGCCCACGAACTCGCCGTTCACGTATAGCTGCGGGATGGTCGGCCAGCTCGAGAACTCCTTGATGCCCTGGCGGACCTCGGCGTCCTCGAGCACGTTGACGGTGGCGACTTCCTCGACACCGCAGGCCTCGAGCATCTGCACCGCCGCCGCCGAGAATCCGCACATTGGCGCATCGGGGGTGCCTTTCATGTAGAGCACCACGGGATTGGCGCTGACCTGTTGGCGTATACGTTCGTTGGCATCCATGAATCGACTCCTGAAATCATCGGGACGGGCCGACATGGCCTCCCGGACAAGCAATTGATTCTAGCCGATCGCCGATCCGGCGCCAGTCCCGCGACGGCCGGCGACGACCCGGGGGTTGCCGCCGGGATCGTCGAAAGTCTCGATCCGGTCGAACCGGGCAGCTTCGAACAGGCGCAGCACCGCCGCCCGTTGCCGGTGGCCGTGCTCGACCAGCAGGCGTCCATGCGGCGCCAGGACCGCAGCCGCACCGGCGACGATCCGCCGCAGGTCGTCGAGTCCATCACTGCCGGACACCAGGGCCGAGACCGGCTCGTGGCCGAGGGCGACCAGGTGCGGGTCGCCCGCGTCGATGTAGGGTGGGTTGGCGACGATCATCCGATACGGTCCTGGCGGGACGCCCGCGAACCAGTCGGCCTCGGCAAACCGGACGTTGCGGGCGCCGAGCCGGGCCGCGTTGTCGCGCGCGACCGCCAGCGCCGCGAGCGATCTGTCGGTCGCCACGATATCGGCGCGCGGCCGCGCCAAGGCGATCGAGATCGCGATGCAGCCGCTGCCGGTGCCGAGATCGAGGATGCGGGCGTCCGCGTCCGGGGCCAGGCCATCGACCGCCGCGGCGACCAGCGTGGCGGTATCGTCGCGCGGAATCAGCACCGCGGGCGTGACGCGAAACAGCCGATCGAGGAACCACTGCCCGCCGAGCACATAGGCCATGGGTTCGCCGGCGGCCAGGCGCGCGAGCGCGTCCTGGTAACCGTGCAGATCGATGGTCGCGGCGGGCTCGGGCTCGCGGAGCGTGCGCTCGACCTGCCGGATGCCGGTCGTCGCTTCGAACACCTGGACCACTTCGCGCCAGGCCTGGGCGTTTGGGAGCGGCGCCGTGCCTCGGGCCGATGCCGTCTCGCGAAGCCGGGCCGCATCGGCGCGCAACCGTTCGCCCAGCGTCATCGCGCTGCCTGTGGCGCCGCCGACGGCATCGACAGCCGGAGGACTACGCCTCCTCCGCCATGGCTGCCAGTTGTTCGGCCTGGTACTCGGCCACCAGAGCGCCGGTGAGCGGATCGAGATCGCCGTCCATGATCGCGTCGATCTTGTAGAGGGTCAGGTTGATCCGGTGATCGGTCACGCGACCCTGCGGAAAATTGTAGGTGCGGATCCGCTCCGACCGGTCGCCGCTGCCAACCAGCGACTTGCGCGTCGCCGCCGTCTTGGCGGCCTGCTCGCGCGTTTGCTGGTCGCGGATGCGGGCCGCCAGGACGGACATCGCCTGCGCCTTGTTCTTGTGCTGCGAACGGTCGTCCTGGCACTCGACCACCATGCCCGTGGGCAGGTGCGTGATTCGCACCGCGGAGTCGGTCTTGTTGATGTGCTGGCCGCCGGCGCCAGAGGCACGGAACGTGTCGACCCGGATCTCGGCCGGATTGATGATGACATCGGCGATCTCGTCGGCTTCGGCCAGCACCGCGACCGTGCAGGCGGAGGTGTGGATGCGACCCTGCGTTTCCGTCGCCGGGACCCGCTGCACCCGGTGGCCGCCCGACTCGAACTTGAGCTTCGTCCAGGCGCGATCGCCGCTGATCCTGGCGATGATCTCCTTGTAGCCACCGAGTTCGCCCGGGCTCTGCGAGACGATCTCCGTGCTCCAGCGCTGGCGCTCGGCGTAGCGTGCATACATGCGGAACAGGTCGCCCGCGAACAGCGCCGACTCGTCGCCGCCGGTGCCGGCGCGGACTTCGAGATAGAGGTTGCGGTCGTCGTTCGGATCGCGCGGCAGCAGCCG
>JAYTTO010000496.1:0-2943 GCA_043744975.1 Betaproteobacteria bacterium
TGTGGGTGTACCAGCTCCTCGGCCGCAAGGTCGACATGGCGGTCGCTTAGAGACAACCCCCCCAGCCTTCCTGCGGTCGGCACCCCCCAATGGGGGGCCAGCGGCCTTGGGGCGGCCCGGCGCCCGCTGTGTCCCTTCGCTCGATGTCGTTACCCCAGCCTTCCTGCGGTCGGCACCCCCCAATGGGGGCCAGCGGCCTTGGGGCGGGACCGTTGTTCAAGCCATGACCGTCGCCCACAACCGTTCCACTGCCGCACGCTGCCGTGTCAGTTCGCCGGTGCCGAGCCGGGGCTCGCGCTCTCCGCCCAATCGCAGCTTGTGCTGCAGTCGGCGATAGTCCCGGTACGCATCGGCGGCCGCGGTGCCGACACCCGGCGGCAGGAGCCCGAGCGACTCCGCCTGCGCCAGCAGCGAGATGTTGCCCCGGTTCTCGATCAGGGCCGGATGCCGGTTGGCATGCGCCAGCACCAGGAACTGCACGACGAACTCGACATCGACGATGCCGCCTGGATCGAGCTTGAGGTCGAACGAGTCCGGCTGTCTCGCATGTTCGGCACGCATGCGCGCCCGCATCGCGGCGACCTCGGTCCGCAGTGACACCGGATCGCGCTCCAGGCACAGGATGTCCCGGCGCAGCGCCTCGAAGCGCATACCGATCGCGGCATCACCGACGACGAAGCGTGCCCGGGTCAGCGCCTGGTGCTCCCACACCCACGCGCTGCGGTGCTGGTATTCGGCGAAGGCCTCGACGCGGCTCACCAGCAGGCCGCTGGCGCCATCCGGACGCAGCCGCAGGTCGGTCTCGTAGAGCACGCCGGCGGGTGTCAGGCTGGTGAGCCAGGTGTTGATGCGCTGCGCCAGCCGCGCGTAGTTCTCGGCCGCCTCCGGCGCGTCGTCGTCGTGCAGGAAGATGATGTCGAGATCGCTTTCGTAGCCGAGTTCGCGGCCGCCCAGCTTGCCGTAGCCGATGATCGCGAAGCTCGGTTGCTCGCGATGCCGGGAGCGCAGGTGGCGCCAGGTTGTCGTCAGCACGGTGTCGAGCACGACGCCGGCCAGGTCGCTCAGGTGGTCCGACAGATGTTCCAGCGACAGCGCGCCGGCGAGGTCCAGCACCAGCAGGCGGAAGGTCTGGCCGTGCTTGAAGTGGCGCAGCATGTCCATCTGGCGCTCGGTGTTGTCGTCCGCCGCCGCGAGATCCGCGCGCAGCGTCGCGCCCAGATCGTCCCAGTCGGGCTCGGCCCGCTGGTTCGGATCGATCAACTCGTCGAGCAGCATCGGTTGCCGGGCGAGGTAGCCGCAGGCCCATGCGGATAGCGAAACCACGCCGGACAGCGCCCTGAGCGCCTGGGGAAACTCGAGCAGCAGCGCCAGGTAGGACTCGCGGCGCCCGATCGTCTCCACGATATCGAGCAGCCGGTCGAAGGTGACGTCGATCGGTGGACATGCCGCCGCCGACCGCAGCAGGCGCGGCAGCAGCCGGTCGAAGCGTGCCTGTCCGGAAGCCGACATGCGCCGGAACCGGGCGCTGCCGCGCAGTGCAACGATGCGGGCGAGGACCCGGACCGGGTTCTCGAACCCGAGCGCGCCGATCTGCGCCGCGGCTTCGGCGTCGTCCGCCGCCGCCAGCACCACTGTGTCGAGCCGATCCCCTTCCTCGTCCGCTCCCGGCGGCCCGACGAACAGACCGTTGAAGGCTTCGGCGACGATGGCGCGATGAGCTTCCAGCGCCGAGAGCAGCGCCGGGTAATCGGGTGCACCCATGTCGCGCGCCACGGTCTCGCGATCGGCAGCGTCCATGGGCAGGCTCTGGGTCTGCTGGTCGTCGAGGTACTGGAGCCGGTGTTCCAGGCGTCGGAGAAACTCGTAGGCGACCGTCAGTTGTTCGAGGACCGGTACCGGCAGCAATCCGCGTTCGCCGATGACCTGCAACGCCGCCAGGGTCGGGCGCACCTGCAGCGCCGGGTCGCGGCCGCCGCGGATGAGCTGGAACACCTGGGCCGTGAACTCGATCTCGCGGATGCCGCCCGGGCCCAGCTTGATGTTGCCCGCGCTGTCGCGCCGCTTCACTTCCGCCCGGATCTGGCTGTGCAATTCGCGCATCGACTGGATCGCGCTGAAGTCGAGATGCCGCCGGTACACGAACGGCGTGACGATGGCGGCGAGTTCGTCGTGGCGGTCGCCAGTCAGGGCGCGGCCCTTGACCCAGGCGTAGCGCTCCCAGGGACGGCCCTGGGCGGTGAAGTAGCTCTCCAGCGTGTCGAGGCTGCATACGAGCGGACCGCTGTCGCCGTAGGGGCGCAGGCGCATGTCGACGCGGAACACGAAGCCGTCCTCCGTAAGGTCGTTCAGCGCGGCGACCAGCTTGCGGCCGAGTCGGGCGAAGTATTCGTGGCAGGAGAGGGGGCGCGCTCCGGCGGTGTCGGCGCCTTCGGGGTACACGAAGACCAAGTCGATGTCCGAGGATACATTGAGCTCGCGACCGCCGAGCTTGCCCATCGCCACGACGATCAGCCGCTGGCGGCACCCATCGGGATCGACCGGCTCACCGTGCACCTCCGCCAGCCGCGCATCGAGCCAGTCCAGTGCACGCGCGATGGCGACCTCGGCCAGGTCCGACATGGTCGCGGTCACTTCGGCAAGCGACGCGGCGCCGGCCAGGTCGCGTGCGATCAGCCGCAGCAACGTGCGTGCGCGCAATTGGCGCAATGCGCGCCACAGGCTCGCCTCATCCGGCGGCGCCGCGGACTCGAGGGCGGCAACCATGTCGGCGCGGGAGCACGGCTGTCCCAGGTCGGCGGCATCGATCAGATCCGGCGCCTTGGCCAGCAGGCGGCGCGCGTAGCGCGACGACCGCGACGCATGCGCGAGCATGCTGTCCGCAACGGCGGCGGCAATTTGTGGGTGCGCAGGTGTCACAGGTTAAACTTGCGTGGTTTCCGGTTG
>JAYTTO010000497.1:0-2564 GCA_043744975.1 Betaproteobacteria bacterium
TGCGCGACCAGCCGCGCGAGATAGGCGACCGTCGATGGAAAGGTCTGCTGCCGCCGCTGGCCCGGCACGAACGCCATGAAGTCGCCGAGCGGTTCCGAATGGTTGAACAGCTTGCGCAGCTTCATCCCGATCCAGGCCGGGTCGAGCACCCGCATGTCGAGCGAGAGGATGCGCGCCAGGCCGTCGAGCGCGCGCGGGTAGCTGCCCGAGAGCCACATCGAATACGGCCGCGTCACGCCATCCGGCAGGGTGATCTCCTTCAACCCGAGCACGAACTCGTCGCCGGATGCCGGGTTCTGGATGTCGACCGTCCACGACAGCGTGCCATCGGTGCCGGTCCGTGGTTCCGCGCGCGAGAACATCGCATCGAGCACCGGCGACACGCCGCCGTCCTCGAAGGCGCCGAGGCGCTCGCACCGATAGCGGATGACCTGCGCCACGCCCGCCACCACGCTCGGCACCTGCCGGCGCTCGCCGTGCGGCGGAAACGCCATCTCGAAACTCTCGTTGCCAGGCGTGCGGGCCAGCGTCTCGAGCTTGAGCTGCAGCCACGCGCGGTCGTTCGCCCGCATGTCCATCGACAGCGTCTTGGCAACGGCGCCGAGGCCACGCGGCTGCTCCGCGCCGTTGACCCAGGCTTCGAACGGGAAGGCGCGATCGTTGGCCTGCGTGTGCCCGACAAACAGCGCGAACTCGCCGTGGGGGTGCGCAATCATGTAGGTCCAGGCTTCGTTGCCGTCGGGCAGTTGCGGCCGGCTTGGCCATTGCAGCGACGCCAGCACCGGCGCCGGCAGCGACTGGATGGTCAGCCGGCGGTTGGCTTCGGCCAGGCTCACGTCCTGCGGATTGCGGTCGGTAGGTGTCGCCGGCGTCACCGACAGCACCGAGCCCAGCACCTTGTTTGGGCGGTAGGTTGCAAGCCCCTTCAGGCCCGCGCGCCAGGCGGCCATGTAGAGGTCTTCGAAGTCGGCGTACGGATAGTCTTCCGGCACGTTGACCGTCTTCGAGATGCTCGTGTCGATATAGGGCGCCACGGCCGCGACCATGTCCTTGTGCGCGGTCGCCGAGATCTCCAGCGCCGTCACGAAGTAGTCGGGCAGGTGGGCGACATCGCCGCCGCGATGCCGGTAGAGGCGCCAAGCGTGATCCTCGACAGCGTATTCCTTGAAGGTGCCGTCGGCCATGCGCTTGCGGCGGGTGTAGGTCCAGGAAAACGGCGGCTCGATGCCGTTCGAGGCATTGTCGGCGAAGGCCAGGCTGATGGTCCCGGTCGGCGCGATCGACAGCAGGTGCGAGTTGCGGATCCCGTGGGTGCGGATCTGCTGCTTGATCTCGCCCGGGAGCCGGGTCGCGAAACTGCCACCCGACAGATAGAGGTCGGCGTTGAACATCGGGAATGCGCCCCGCTCCTGCGCCAGCGCCACCGACGCCAGATAGGCGTGGTCGCGCATGCTCTCGCTGATCCGAGCCGCCATGGCACGCGCCTCGGCGCCGTCGTAGCGCAGCCGCAGCATGATCAGCGCGTCGCCGAGCCCGGTGAAGCCGAGGCCGATGCGACGCTTGTTGTGCGCTTCCTCGCGCTGCTGCGGCAGCGGCCAGTTGGTCGCGTCCAGTACGTTGTCGAGCATGCGCACCGCCACCGCCACCACCGACTCGAAACCAGCGAAGTCGAACGCCGCGGTCGCGGCGAACGGATCGGTCACGAAGCGCGTCAGGTCGATCGATCCCAGATCGCAGCAGCCGTAGGGCGGCAGCGGCTGTTCCCCGCAGGGGTTGGTCGATTCGATGCTCTCGCAGTAATGCAGGTTGTTGTCGCGGTTGATGCGGTCGAGGAACAGGATGCCCGGCTCGGCGTGATCGTAGGTGGCGCGCATGATCTGGTTCCACAGTTCGCGCGCCGGCAGCTTGCGGTAGACCCATTGGCCGTCGTCGCGCTGCCAGGCGCCGTCGGCGCGCACGTCCGCGGCCGGTTCGGCGCGATGCACCAGCTCGATGTCGGCGCCGCTCTCCACCGCTTGCATGAAGGCGTCGGTCACCCCGACCGAGACGTTGAAGTTGCTGAGGTCGCCCTGGTCCTTGGCGTGGATGAAGTGTTCGATGTCGGGATGATCGCAGCGCAGCACGCCCATCTGGGCGCCGCGTCGCGCTCCGGCCGATTCGACCGTTTCGCACGAGCGGTCGAACACCCGCATGTAAGACACCGGTCCGCTTGCGCGCGACTGCGTGCCATGTACCAGCGCGCCTTGCGGGCGGATGGTCGAGAAGTCGTAGCCGACGCCGCCGCCGCGGCGCATCGTTTCGGCGGCTTCGGCCAGCGCCGTATAGATGCCGGGCCGGCCATCGACGCGTTCGGTGATCGAGTCGCCCACCGGCTGCACGAAACAGTTGATCAGCGTGGCGGTGAGTGTGGTGCCGGCGGCGGAGTTGATGCGGCCGGCGGCGACGAAGCCCTTCTCCTGCGCCTCGAGGAAGCGTTGCTCCCACAGCGGACGCGCGGCATCGGCTTCGACGGCGGCAAGGGCCCGCGCGACCCGGCGCCGGACCTCCAGCACGGTCGATTCGGA
>JAYTTO010000498.1:0-4209 GCA_043744975.1 Betaproteobacteria bacterium
ATGACCGAACGGGTCATGGACTCCAACGACCTCGAACGCGAGCGCGGCATCACCATCCTCGCCAAGAACTGTGCAGTGCAGTACGAGGGCACCCACATCAACATCGTCGACACCCCCGGCCACGCCGATTTCGGCGGCGAGGTCGAGCGCGTCCTGTCGATGGTCGACAGCGTCCTGCTGCTGGTCGATGCCGTCGAAGGGCCGATGCCGCAGACGCGGTTCGTCACCCGCAAGGCGCTGGCACTGGGCCTGAAGCCCATCGTCGTGGTCAACAAGGTCGACCGGCCGGGCGCCCGCGCCGAATGGGCCATCAATCATACCTTCGACCTGTTCGACAAGCTCGGCGCCACCGAGGAACAGCTCGATTTTCCGGTCGTGTACGCCTCGGCGCTGAACGGCTGGGCCACCCGCGAACCCGACACCGTCGGCGAGAACATGCGGCCGCTGTTCGACGCCATCCTGAGCTACGTGCCGGTGCGCCACGCCGATCCAGACGGTCCGCTGCAACTGCAGATCTGCTCGCTCGACTACTCCAGCTTCGTTGGCCGCATCGGCATCGGCCGCATCCAGCGCGGCCGCATCCGCGCGGGTCAGCAGGTCACCGTGCTGCGCGGCCCTGGCAGCGATCCGAAGCCGGCCAAGGTCAACCAGGTGCTCGTCTTCAAGGGCCTGGAGCGCACCGCGGTCGAGGAGGCCGAGGCCGGCGACATCGTGCTGGTCAATGGCATCGAGGGCGTCGGCATCGGCGTCACCCTGTGCGACCCGGCGACGCCCGACGCGCTGCCGCTGCTCAAGGTCGACGAGCCGACGCTGACCATGAATTTTCTGGTCAACACCTCGCCCATGGCCGGCCGCGAAGGCAAGTACGTCACCAGCCGCCAGATCCGCGAGCGCCTCGAGCGCGAACTGATGAGCAACGTAGCGCTGAAGGTCGAGATGACCGCCGACTCCGACACGTTCGTGGTGTCCGGCCGCGGCGAGCTGCACCTCACCATCCTCCTGGAAAACATGCGGCGCGAGGGCTACGAGCTCGCCGTCGGCCGGCCCCGGGTGGTGATAAAGGAGGTCGACGGCGAGAAGCAGGAGCCGTTCGAACTGCTCACTGTCGATGTGGAAGAAACGCACCAGGGCGGCGTCATGGAAGAGCTCGGCCGGCGTCGCGGCGATCTGCAGGACATGCAGCCGGATGGCAAGGGTCGCGTGCGACTGGAGTACCGCATCCCGGCCCGCGGCCTGATCGGTTTCCAGGGCGAGTTCATGACCATGACCCGCGGCACCGGTGTTGCGAGCCATATCTTCGACGACTACGGTCCGATGAAGGCCGACATCTCCGAGCGCCGCAATGGCGTGCTGATCTCGCAGGACGACGGCGATGCCGTGGCCTACGCGCTATGGAAGCTGCAGGACCGCGGCCGCATGTTCGTGAATCCCGGCGATCCGCTCTATGAGGGCATGGTCATCGGCATCCACAGCCGCGACAACGATCTGGTCGTCAATCCGATCAAGGGCAAGCAGCTCACCAACGTGCGCTCTTCCGGCACCGACGAAGCCGTGCGGCTGGTGCCGTCGATCTCCCTCACGCTCGAATCGGCGATCGAGTTCATCGCCGACGACGAGCTGGTCGAGATCACGCCGAAGTCGATTCGCCTGCGCAAGCGCTACCTTAAGGAACACGACCGTAAGCGCGCCTCGCGTGGCCCGACGGCGGTCGAAGCCGCCTAAGGACAACCCCCCCAGCCTTCCTGCGGTCGGCACCCCCCAATGGGGGGCCAGCGCGCTTGGGGCGGCCCGGCGCGCGCTGCTTCCTCTGATCACCACGGCGGTTCCAGGCGGCACGCGGGCTATACTTTTCCCATGAGCTTCTCGGTCGTGGAACTGGTCCTGCTCGCGGTGTCGGCGCTGACGCTCGGCGCGGCGATCTTCGTGTTCGTCCGCATGAGCGTGATCTCGCAGGGGCAGGCGGCGCTCTCCGCGCGCATGGCCGAGCTGATCGAGTCCCGCCACCTCGCGATGCTGAAGGACCTCGGCGATGGCCTGGGCTCGCTCGGCGACCGCATGGCTGCCGGCAATGCCGACAGCGGCGAGCGGTTGCGCGGTGTGGTGGAGGCACAACTCCAGCAGACGCGCCAGGCCGTGGTCACGCTGCAGTTGTCGCAGGCGAACGACATGGCCGCGAACCGCGAGCAGTTGCTCGCCCGCGTCGGCGAGATCCGCACAGATCTGCTGAAGACCACGCTCACCGCGCTGGCCGAGCAGGCACGGCTGCAATCGGAATCGCTGCAGGAGAGCGTCCGGGCGTTGTCGCAGCAGCTCACCGCCAGCATCGAGACGCTCACCAAGACCGCCGACGCGCGGCTGGAGCAGATTCAAGGCAAAGTCGGCGAGCGCCTCGAGGAAGGCTTCCGCAAGACCAACGATACGTTCGTTAGCGTCATGGAACGTCTCGCCACCATCGATGAAGCGCAGAAGAAGATCGACGGGCTCACCACCAACGTGGTCAGCCTGCAGGAGCTGCTGGGCGACAAGCGCTCGCGCGGCGCCTTCGGCGAAGTGCAGCTCGAAGCGCTCGTGCGCAACATGCTCCCGCCCACTTCCTATGCCTTTCAGCAGACGCTCGGCTCGGGCCAGCGCGCCGACTGCCTGCTCTATCTACCGGAGCCCACCGGCACCGTGGCGGTCGATTCCAAGTTTCCGCTCGAGAACTACCAGCGCATGTTCCAGGCCGAGGCCGGCGAGCTTGAGCGCGCCGCGGCGCAGCGCCAGTTCCGCGCCGACGTGCGCAAACACATCGACGACATCGCCTCGCGCTACATCGTGCCGGGCGAAACCTCCGACGGCGCAGTTATGTTCGTCCCCGCCGAAGCGATCTTCGCCGAGATCCACGCCTATCACGCCGAGCTGGTCGACCACGCGATGCAGCGCCGCGTCTGGATCGTTTCGCCCACCACGATGATGGCCGTGCTGAACACCGCGCGCGCGGTGATGAAGGATGTCGAGACGCGGCGCCAAGTGCACGTCATCAAGGACGAGCTGGCCAAGCTCGGCAAGGACTTCGGCCGGTTCGACCAGCGCATGCGCAAGTTGGCCGACCACATACGGATGGCCAACCAGGACGCCGAGGACGTGCGCGTGTCGAGCGACAAGATCGTCAAGCGCTTCACGCAGATCGAGAAGGTCGAGCTCGATGCCCCGAGTAGCGTCGCACAGCTCGAAGCGGCGCTGACCGATCCCGACGCGGGCGACCCAGAAACGCCGCCGGACCTCTGATGGCCTGGTCGCTGCGCGAGTGGCGGCGCGCGCGCGTACTGCGCCGCTTCCCGCTCGACGATGCCGAATGGCGACGCGCGGTCTCGCGATTCGCCTTCGCCCGCGATCTCGGTGCCGAGGACACGGCGCGGCTGCGCGAGTGCGTCACGCTGTTCTTCAACGGCAAGACGATGTCCGCTGCGGGTGACCTCGAGCTGACCGACGCGATGCGCGTCGAGATCGCGCTCCAAGCCTGCATCCTGATCCTAAACCTCGACATCGACAGCTATTCGGGATGGTCCGAGGTGATCGTCTATCCCGAAGGTTTCCTGGTCAACCAGACCTGGACCGACGAGGCCGGGATCGTGCATCAGGGGCAGGTGGGGCGCATCGGCGAGGCCTGGCTACGAGGCCCCGTGGTGCTGTCGTGGGCCGACGTCGGCGGCGGCGACCAGGGCGACGGCAGCAACGTGGTGATCCACGAGTTCGCGCACAAGCTCGACATGCTGAACGGCCCCGCCGATGGTTTTCCGCCGCTGCACAAGGGCATGGACCGCGGTGACTGGACGCGCACGTTCCGTGGCGCGTACAACGACTTCCGGCTGCGCGTACGCTCCGGTCTGGGTACCCGCATCGACCCGTACGCCGCGGAATCGCCGGCCGAGTTCTTCGCGGTGATGAGCGAGGTGTTCTTCATGGCTCCGCAGGTGGCACTCGCCACGTATCCGGCGGTCTACGAGCAGTTGAGGCAGTTCTACCGGCAGGAACCGGCCGCGCGGCCGGCCTTGCCGGTTCATTGACGGAGGTGCCATGCGCAAGCTCGCCGGCCTGCTCGTCCTGTGGTTCTGGATCGTGGCGGTCGCCCATGCCCAGACCGTGCTCGAGGTGATCGATCTCCATTACCGCAATGCGCAGGAAGTGCTGCCGCTGCTGCAGTCGTTCATCGCCAAGCAGGGCTCGATC
>JAYTTO010000499.1:0-2639 GCA_043744975.1 Betaproteobacteria bacterium
TGCGGGACTTTCTGTATCAGGGGTTCAACGAGGACAATCAAGGCAAGCGCGTGTGCGACGGCATGCACATCCACATCGCCGGGGTGCAGAAGCTCTTCCTGAACTACCGCTTCGCCCAGCCCAACCCGTTCACGCAGCAGCACCGCGAACGCTACGTGCCGGACACGAACTTCCCGCACCAGTACGGGGTGCGCGGCAACCCGAAGACCAATGTGCCCGACGGCATCCTCAAGCGCCCGTCGACCGACCCGAAGCTGATCCACACCGACACCTCGAACGAGTACTGGCAGTTTCGGGCCTCGCTGACCGGCACCACCGAAGGTGGCCGCCTCGACCTCACCGACAACTCGCGCGTGCGCCGCTACCTGCTCTCGAGCATGCAGCACGGCAACTTCAAGGGCGACCCGCCCAATCACGGCATCGCCGACCGCCAGTGCGAACAACTCACCAACCAGACCCACACCGGCCCGCTATTGCGCGCGCTGCTGGTGGCGCTCAATGCCTGGGTGCGCGATGGCAAGGCGCCGCCGCCGTCACGCGTACCGCGCATCGCCGACGGCACGCTCGTAGCCCCCGAGGAACTCGCCTGGCCGAAGATTCCCGGCGTGCACTTCTCGGGGCTGCACAACGGCTCCGGCGAGCGCGATTTCGGGCCCGGCGTGAGCGGCAACAAGGGCATCATCACCAAGCTCTATCCCGAGACGATCTACCCCCACAAGGTGCTCGTGCCGCAGGTGGACAACATCGGCAACGACATCGCCGGCATCCGCCATCCGTTCGTGTCGGCGCCCGTGGCCACCCTCACCGGCTGGAACACGCGCACGCCCGCGTTCGGTGGCGACGACCTCTGCGACCTCCTCGGCTCGACCATCCCGCTGCTGAGGACGAAGGCCGATGCAGAGGCCAAGGGCGATCCCCGGCCTTCGCTACAGGAACTGTACGGCGACCGCGACGGCTATGTGAGCAAGGTCGCCGCTGCGGCGCGGGCATTGGAAGCCGAGCGGCTGCTGCTGCCCGAGGATGTGGAGATGCTCGTGCGGGAGGCGGGGCAGAGCGAGGCGTGGAAGTAGATCGAAGCACAGGCCGAGTAACGCGCGGCAGGGACCGAATAGAATCGACGCTTGCGCCTGCCTGAAGCGGCCGCGCGACACGGCGGCCCGAACCCAACCCAAAGCGAACCATCATCATGACCAACAACGACACGAAACCGCGCGTCGCTTTCATCGGCCTCGGCGCGATGGGTTACCCCATGGCAGCACGACTCGCCGGTGCCGGCTTTCCGCTCGCCGTCTTCGACGTTGCGCCGGGTGTCGGCAAACGGTTCTGCGCGGAGTTCACTGCTCAGGATTTCGCGTCCGCCGCCGACGCCGCCGCTGGTGCGGACTTCGTGATCACCATGCTGCCCAGTTCGAAAGAGGTCGAGGCGACCTTGTTGGGCGCCGGATCGATCCCGGCCGTGGTCGATCGACTCGAGGCCGGTGCGACGGTGATCGACATGAGTTCGAGCGAGCCGCTGCGCACGCGCATCTTGTTCCAGACTCTCGCCGGCAAGAATCTCACCCTGGTCGATGCACCGGTTTCCGGTGGCGTAAAGAAGGCGCGCGACGGTTCGCTGGCCATCATGGTCGGCGGCAGCGAAGCCTCGCTCGAACACTGCCGACCGGTGCTCGAGTCCATGGGGACGAAGATCTTCCACACCGGCGAGGTCGGCAGCGGTCACGCGATGAAGGCACTCAACAACTTCGTTTCCGCCGCCGGCCTGGTGGCCACCGTGGAAGCGCTGCACATCGGCGAGAAGTTCGGCCTCGATCCGGCGACGATGACGCGCGTCCTCAACGCCTCCACCGGCAAGAACCACACGACCGAGAACAAGGTCGAGCAGTTCATGCTCTCCGGCGCCTACAACTCCAGTTTCGGCCTGGCCCTCATGGCCAAGGACGTCGGTATCGCCGTCCGCCTCGCCGAGGCGCTGGGCGCTCCGGTTCGCCAAGGCAGCGTCTGCAGCGACATGTGGAACGAAGCGGCCGAGGCGACGAAGGGGGTGGACCATACGGAGATGTATCGGCTGCTGAAGTAGCGGCACCACCAAGTCATCTTCATGCTATCCGCAGAATGCGTTTCTCGCATACCCCACTACCAGAATTGGGAGTACGCCGTGCTGGTGTGCGATACGCCGTACCAGCTCGAGCCCACGGGGCAGATCTACCGGAACCGTGCTGACGGCGAGAACGGGTTTGATGAGATCAAAAACCAGTGGGCTGGGGTGGCTACAGCACGCACGACATCGAGCGCTGCGCGTTGAGTGCAAGGGCGGTGGCGCTGATCTACAACTGGTGGAGTTGGTACGTGCGGCTGACAAATCCGAAGCACCGGATGGAGCCCATCACGAGTCGCCGGAAGCTACTGAGCGCGGTGGGCCGTCTGACCAATCATGGCAGCCAGAGCAAGCTCTTGCTGACCGTTATGCCTGAGTCGGTCGCGCAGATCAAGCGCCTTGTTGCTAATGTCCGCACGGGCATTCAGTATTTGTCAAGGCGCCACAGTTGGCGAAATCCGAAAGATGGGTTGCCATGGTGCGCTTTATCGTTGACCGAATACTGGCCGCGCAGCCCGAATTCAGGCTGACCCAAGTCGCCTTG
>JAYTTO010000500.1:0-2317 GCA_043744975.1 Betaproteobacteria bacterium
GATCAGCCAGTCGATGGTGCGCAGGTCGGCCGCCGATTCGACCTTGGGCAGCACGACACCGTCGACGCCCGGCTGCACCACCGCCATCAGGTCGCCCAGGCACCACTGGGTGTCGATCGCATTGACACGCACATAACCCCGGCATTGGCGCGGAACGGAGAGCGCATCGGCCACGATCTTGCGGGTGGCGACTTTCGCGGAGATCGCCACCGCATCTTCAAGGTCGAGAATCACTGCATCGGAGCCAAGGGTGAAGGCTTTTTCGACGCGGCGCGCGTGATTGCCCGGGGCGAAGAGGAAGGTGCGCAGGACGGGGGTTGCGGCCATGGTTTTGTGTCTTTCTCGGGTTTCGATTTAAATCCGCTCAACCAACCGCGCGCATGCGGCGCAGGGACTCACGGTAGCCGCTGCCGGATCTGCGCATGGTGTTTTCCTTGCGCTGGTCAGATGACGCCGGATTGCCTGAGCGCGGCGATTGCCGCCGTGCTCAGACCGATCCAGTCCTGGAGGATTTGTTCACTGTGTGCGCCCAGCGCCGGGCCGAGAGTATCGATGCGGCCGGGTGTGCCGGTCAGGCGCGGCATCACGTTGGGAAACGCCAACTCGGGGTTGCCCGGGATGCGCGGCTCATGGACAAAGGCGATGTTGCCGCGTGCGGCGTATTGCGGATCCTGAAAGATTTCGTCGATCGAATACAGGGGGCCGCACGGCACTTCGCTGGCGCTGCACAGTGCCAGCACCTGCTCCCTCGTCTGCGCGCTGGTCCATGCGGTCACCGCAGCGTCCACCGCCTCTCGTTCGGCTTCGCGCTGGCTCACCTTGCCCCATTTACCGTCACCGGCCCACTCGGGCTTGCCCATGGCCGCGGCCAGGCGCGCGAAAATCTTGTCATTGGTGCAGGCGATCGCAATCCAGCGCCCGTCAGCGGTCAGATAGTGGCTGTGCGGCACCACGTTGACAGTACCGGGGCCCATGCGCTCGCGCACATATCCCGTGTAGTGATACGCCGGCGCCAGTTCATCGAGAACGCGAAACACCGACTCGTACAAACCGATATCGACTACCTGCCCCACGCCCGTGGTGTCGCGCGCGCGCAGCGCCACCAGCGCCCCCATCGCGCCGTACATGCCGGACAGGTAATCGGCCAGGGTGGCCGAACCCGGCGTCACCGGCGGCCGGTCGGGATAGCCGGCGAGAAAGGAGATGCCGCCGAAGGCGTTGGCGATGCGCCCGAATCCCGGGCGCGGGCTGTAGGGTCCGGTCTGCCCGTAAGCCGAGATGCGCACCATGACGAGGCCAGGGTTGTGTTTTTTCAGTTCCTCCCACCCCAGGCCCCAGCCCTCGAAGGTGCCGGGCTGGAAGTTCTCCACCAGCACGTCGGCCTTCTCGACCAGGCGCTTGAGCAACGCGGCGCCTTCCGCGCTTTTCAGGTTGATGGTGAGCGACTTCTTGTTGCGCCCCTCCGACAGCCACAACAGCGAATCGCCGCAGGGCGTGGGCGTGCCGAACTTGCGCGTCGGATCGCCCGGACCGGGCTGTTCGATTTTCACCACTTCGGCGCCGAACTCGGCGAAGAAAGTCGCGCAGTACGGCCCGGCAATATAAGTGGCGCAGTCGAGCACGCGGATGCCCTCGAGCGGGCGGATGCCCGGCGTGTTCGTCGATTCGGTAAAGGTCATCGGCTTCGGCTCATGATCGGGGAACGATCACGGTTTGTACCCCGCTGCCGTCATCATGTCATAGCGCACGCGGTCGTGCGCGACCACTGGATCCGTGCCGCCTCGCACCGCCTCGATCACGCTGTCTTCGATCGACTTGAACAGTCTGGCGAACTCCAGCACCTCGGCCATCCTGTCCCTGGGCACCACGCAGACGCCGTTCTCGTCCGCCATGATCAGGTCGCCGGGTTTGACCGGTACGCCGCCGAGCTGCACCTCGATGCCGTAGCCCGCGCACGCGCAGCGGTTGCGGATCGACTGCTGGATGAAGCCGCGGCCGAACACCGGCAGGTTGAGCTGCTTGTATTCATCGATATCGCGGGTCACGCCGTCGATCACGCAGCCCGCGAGACCGAGGTGACGCGTGGTGAACCCCGCCACCCCGCCGTAGCTGTTGACGTCCATGCGCCCGCCCTGGTCGATCACCAGCACGTCGCCGGGCCGGCCGAGCTTGATCGCCTCGAGCGTTCCGAGGACCGGCGACTCGGTGGCCTGTCCCACCGGAACCAGCTTCAGCGTCGCCGCCGGGCCGACAATCTTCGCGCACCCGTCCCACAGCGGGCCGATGCCGTGCGGGCAACCCTTGATGCCGAGCCGAT